>JBIIJW010000134.1:0-4748 GCA_044233525.1 Ilumatobacteraceae bacterium
TACACGAACTTCATTGGTCGTTAGTCATTGTGTTCGCTGGCATCGGTGCTTTTGCTGGCGATAATTTCAGTTATTACATCGGAACCTTTTTTTCTGAACGCCTACAGCGCAGATACAACAAGAGCAATAAAGGTCGACAACGTTTGCAATGGGCTCACAAACAAATCGAGACACGTGGTGGTGAACTACTCATCACGGCCCGATTTATCCCAGGCGGGCGCACCATTGTCACGTTGACCTGCGGCATTACAGGCCAATCACGCAAGTGGTTTATGAAGTGGTCAGCAATTGCTGCCGTTATCTGGGCAACCTATGCCACCATGCTCGGCTTCATTGGCGGACGAACATTTGAGGACAATCACACAAAAGCTTTCCTCGTCGCGTTCTCCATGGCCATTGCTGCCACCATCATTCTTGAAATCATTCGATACGTCCGTGGGAAGAAGTCACCGTCGCGCGATGAGTGAAACTCCCACCCCAACAACCAACGACGTTGCTGTTGGCGAGAAAATTCTCGTGCTCTCACTTGGATCGTGGGAGCAACACGGACCGCACCTGCCACTTGACACCGACAGCGTGATTATCGGGCGAGTTGTTCGTGATGCTTTATCTCATTCATCTGTCAACGAGAAGGAATTCATCTGTGCTCCGTTGCTTCCCATCACCGCAAGCGATGAGCACGAAGGCTTTGCAGGCGGCTTAAGTACCGGCACAGAGGCACTAGTGGGTGCAGTTGTTGCAATTTGTCGTTCAGCTAGTTCGTGGGCGGCGGGAACGCTGATTGTGAACGGACACGGTGGCAACTTCGATGCGCTACAAAAAATTGCATCGGCACTAAAGGATGAACACATCGTTTATTCCATTTGGTCTTTGCCGTCCTACGAAGGCGGCGACATGCACGCGGGCCATACTGAAACGTCTTTGATGTTGCACATCTCCCCTTCGTCCGTTCATCTCCATCGGCTGTCTCACTTCTCGCCCACCGAGGCAAGTGTGGAAACACTGCGTGACTTTGGTGTTCACGCCGTATCGCCCACCGGAATCCTGGGGAATCCCAACTCAGCAACTGCTGAGCATGGTGAAGAGGTTCTCGACCTCTACGTTCGATCATTAGCGCAGCGAATGCAGACCTGCGCTGACACGTGGTTGCGCTTTTCCACATGACAATCCGACTTCGTCCAGATCGACAATGGTTTCGCTCGTCGAACGGCACTGCGCTCATTGCTGGATCACCATTGTCTTTTTTCAAAGTGTCAGACAAGGGCGCAGACATTCTCACGCTTGTTGAAAATAACGACCTGTTGCCGCCAGGACACGAACCTCTCACGAGTCGTCTCGTTTCGGCTGGAGCCGCGCATCCCTTGTTTCATCAACCAGTCGCCACATCAGACATCACTGTGGTCATCCCAACATTTCTTCGAGACAACAGCGGTCTCAACCGATTAGCTCACCTCGTGCAAGCTCTCCACGGTTTCACAATTATCGTGATTGACGACTGTTCTCCTGAGCCATTCAGCGTTGTCGGTGCCACCGTTTATCGCCATGATTCGAATAGAGGGCCCGGTGCGGCTAGAAACACTGGTCTCTCGCACGTCACGACTCCATTTGTCGCTTTCATTGACGATGATGTTGAAATCTCCACTGAATGCATCCAACAACTTGCCACACAAATGAACGATGAACGAGTTGCGCTCGTTGCGCCTCGCGTCGTGAGCTCAAACAACAATCAACTCACAGGTGAATATGAAACCCATCACTCACCTCTTGATTTAGGAAATGATCCAACGCTTATTCGTCCATTTTCCAGAGTGTCATATGTTCCGGCTGCTGCCATTGTGTGTCGTACCAGTGTTGTCCGGTCAATGAACGGATTCAACGAAGACATACGAATGGGAGAGGACGTCGATTTTCTATGGCGACTTGCCGATGCTGGTCATCTATGTCGATACGAGCCAACTCTCACATGCGTTCATGAGACACGGAGCTCTGTGCGCAAGTTACTCAAACAGCGATTCAGCTATGGCACGAGTGCTGCGTCACTCAGTGCCACACACCGCTCGTATGTTTCACCATTACGCGCAAACATTGTTCTCTTGCTCCCATCCATCGTCCTTCTATCCGGGTACGTGTGGATTTTTCTTCCGTTGCTTCCATTTGTTTACTTGTGGTACCTCATCACACTGCGGCGTTCTGGCCTTTCGCTCGGTCAGCGACTGCGCATCACCACGCAAGGGCTCGTTGCCACCATCCGACTATTGGCATCAGCAATCGCTAGAGCGTGGTGGCCCATCTTTTTCGTCGTATCGGTCTTTGTGTTCAGTGCAGGATTTGCCTTGTTTGCAAGTCTCCTCGTCCCCGCCATCTACGGCGTCCTTCGCCATCAGCCCCAACGAATCTTCAGATACATGGGGCTGCGTATCCTCGACAATCTTGCCTATGGAGCAGGCGTGTGGCGGGGGGCAATCACAGCGCGATCCTTTCGTTGCCTCATTCCGACAATCACACGGTCTCCGTTGCGACTACGGTCAAAGGGGTGACAATTCGACTCGCGGTACATGAAGCCAGATGGCTTGCACATGTCCAAAGTGTTGCCCGTCAGCATCCGGGTCTTGTTCCAGTCGTGAAGGGAAACGGCTATGGCTTCAGGCGATGGAACCTCATGCCTTTGGCGGGCCAACTCTCCCGCGAAGTCGCCGTTGGAACTGTCTTTGAGGTTCGAGATATTCCATCAAATGTGACACCAATTGTTCTCACGCCCACTCTCACTCCACCACCAAAAAACTTGCCACTAAACACCATCCTCTCGGTTGCATCCCCACATCATGTTGTTGCACTCACCACGGCAGGCTGGGCGGGCGATGTCATTGTGAAGCTTCAGTCGTCAATGATGCGCTACGGCGTACCGCGCGAGAATCTTTCGGCATTGTTATCCGATGTTGCTGATGCGCGCTTCACATTGCGAGGATTTTCTCTTCATCCCCCACTTGAAGGCGATCCGCAACAACATGTCAAAGAGATTGAAGCGTGGATCCCACTTCTCGACAAAAGTGTGCCCCTCTATCTCAGTCATCTCGACGCGCAGCTATACAACAAATTGAGAACTGATTTCCCTGATGTTGATTTCAGAATTCGACTGGGAACATCGTTATGGCACGGTGATAAGTCGATGATGCAATTGTCAACAGACATTGTTGACCACCACCCAATTGAATCCGGTTCACGGGCTGGATACCGACAAATAAAGGTGGACGGACCAGGAGAAATTGTTCTTGTTGGTTGTGGAACAGCGCACGGTGTTCTGCCTCTCCCAGATGGGCGCAGTCCTTTTCACTACCAACGTCAGCGCCTCAACATGCTGGAGCCTCCACACATGCACACCACGATGTTGTTTGTTGCGCGTGGTCGACCCAGACCAAGCGTCGGTGAGTGGATTGATGTGCAACAACCACTCACGCGCGTGCAGGTTGATTTGTTGCAGTGGATCAAGTAGCGCAACAGCGCTTTACACATTCACCATTCGATTAAGCCCACGCCAACCAACGGCTGATGCCCCGACCAATGGTCCTTCATCTGCCAAACGCGCTGGAACAATGCGCGCGTTCTTCGAGAACTCGAGTCCACACAGTTCATCAAGAGTCTTTTGAGCTGAGTTGAAGAAGGTTGCACCGAATCCGAGCGCAACGCTGCCTGCCACACACACCAACTTCAAGTCCAACAAGTTGCAAACAGATGCAACGCCCCGTCCGACCAATCGGCCAGTTCGCACCATGATTTCGTAGGTGGGCTGGGTGGGAGGGCGCCCAGTGATGGCTTCAATGGCGGGGCCCGACGCCTCTGCCTCTAAACAGCCACGGCCACCGCACGTGCACCGGCGCCCATTTGGCTCAACCACCACGTGCCCAATATGACCCGCGTTTCCACTCTCTCCGTCAAGCAGTTCACCGTTCAGGACGATTCCGCCGCCGATGCCGGTGGACACCACCATCGCCATGAAGTTGTCCACTCCGCGGGCGGCCCCTAGCCAGCCTTCGGCAAGAGCGAGTGCCTTTGCGTCTCCGTCGCCAAACACCGGAAGACCAGTGATGTCGGCTAGCCGTTGGCGCAAAGGAAATTGTCGCCACTGAAAAATGTTGAGAGGTGACACTGTTTCCACATTGCGTTGGATGGGTCCGGCACATGCCACTCCAACAACCGACGGGTTCACGCCGTGGTGCTCTTTCGCTCTGTCAAGTTGCTTAACGACTGCCTGTTCAAGATCTTCGAATAGCTCGTCCGCCGAGCCGCCGTGGTCGACGGGAACATTGACACGGTCGATCAACTCGCCGTTACGAGTGACCAGCCCAACAGAGAACTTTGTTCCCCCAATATCAATGGCAAGTGCGATGTCCATGGAGTCACCATTCTCGCAACCAGGGAGTCAGGAACGTGGACAATTTGCTCCTCAATTGTTAAATAGTTTTCAGGTTATTGCTAATAACAAAACTCAGTTGTCTCATACGATGTTCATGATGACTGGTGATTGGGAATCATTTCTCTCCAACGAGAAGGGGAAGCCCTACTTCGTCGAGCTCCAAAACACCATCACGCGTGAACGTGCACAACAGATTGTGTATCCGGCGAACGATGATGTTTTTCGCTCCTTCACATTGACATCGGTAAAAGAAACAAAAGTACTGCTGCTCGGGCAAGACCCGTATCACGGCGAAGGACAGGCGCATGGTTTGTCCTTTTCGGTCTCTCGAGGCATT
>JBIIJW010000135.1:0-4720 GCA_044233525.1 Ilumatobacteraceae bacterium
GAAGACTATGCACGGTTGTGGAATGTGATGTTGAAGCATTGGCCCGCATATGCCGAGTATCAAGAGAAGACATCACGAAAGATTCCACTTGTTCGACTTCGTCGCGCTTAGTCGCGAGGGTTCAACAAGATTTCCGCGTTTTGGCGCACTTGCCAATCGCGATCTTCTACGGCTTTCCGCAGAGCCGCGTCTACGTCGTTACCTTCAAATGGTGCCAGCGCCAAGACCGCACGTCGTCTGACGGCAGGTTTGTCGTTACATGCGGTAAGAATCGCAGGTAATCCGCGCTCGTCACCAAGTGAACCAAGCGCTGCCGCGCATGCTTCGCGAACAACTGCTTCTTTGTGGTGAAGTGTGCCGTCGATGAGGGCGTTGATTTCGGCATCTGTTGGAGTGGGCCGTTCACCCAAACACCAAGCCACCATCTCTGCAACGAACACGTCTGCATCATTCAACAACGGGTGAACCACTAGATGATGCAGAGCCACGGACACCTCAACGGCAACTCGCCGAACTTCAGCTGAAGTATCGGACAATGAAGCAACAATCTGAGATTCTGTTAGAGCGGACAAGCGCTGAAGCGATCGAAGGGCGCTCGCGCGAACAGACTCGTCTGCGTGGGTTAACCCGTTGAGGGCAGTATGAATGTCTCCAGTAAAGCCGGCCTCAATTACGGAGAAGCGCTCTGCTGCGGGACCCTCATTCATGAAGGACTAGTTGCCGACAAGTCCGCCAAGGACTTCAAGTGCGATAGCAGCTGCAAAACCCAGGACGCATGCGATGAGAGCACCGAGGAGCACGGCTCCACCCGTGAGACGTGCGATGACGTTTCGACGTTGTTGACGATCTGGTTCTTGGTACAACGGAGTTGGCTTTTGGTCGACTCGAACGGGGATTGGCTTGCGAGGCGTGGCAGGCTTAAGTCGATCGACAATCCACAATGCCACTAATGCCAGCGCAATCGCCCAACCTGCACGGACAGCGGTGCCAGTAGATGACATCATCATTGTTGAGAGCATAAAGACCGAGTTACTCATGAACGACGACAGCGTACCCCTCCCACCACCGCAGAAAACCGCAGGAGTTCCAACTTTGCGATGGGTTCTTCCTGTTGTCACCTTGTCGTGGACCATTTTGTTCAGCGTGCTAGTGATGGCTGCGGTTCGCATTCAGCGGTGGGAACTTGCACCAGGGGCTGCAATGGCGGTGTCACCTCGTATTGGCTTTTCGCCGGCATCTGAGGGTGAGTCCGTTCCTCAACGATTCACCGCAGACAATGGCATTCGTTTTGTCACGGCCTATGGCGGTCAGTTGTCAATTCTGGATTCAATTCTTGGCTGGCTTGATCCCTACGTACAGGTCAACACATACACAGAACAATTCGGAGAAAGAACGCCGGCATCAACTCGTCGCCTGGGCTACCAGGCAATGTTCGGCGCGAAGCAGGTTGCTGAGTTTGTTGCCATGAAAAAGTTAGGCCTCGACGCCACGTTCTCAGAAGGCAACATCGTCATTGAAGAACTGGTGTGCGACGGTGCTCCCAAGGAGAAATCTGCATGTTCTGTCCTGGAAGTTGGAGACACCATTACCGAGGTGAACGGTACGAAAACGCCAACGTTGTCGGTTCTTTTGAAGTTGCTTCCAACTTTCACGATCGGCCAAGAGGTATCGGTCACGGTGATTCCCTACGCGCCACCGAATGTTGAAACAAAAAAGTCGGTGAAGCGAACGATTGAGATTATGGCAAGCCCAGACGAGGCCGACCGCCCCATCATTGGAATCATTCCGGCCGACACACGCACGGTGTCTCTCCCATTTGAGGTGAACATCTCAACTCCAGATATCGGCGGGCCATCGGCGGGTCTGGCCTTCACGCTTGCGCTGTTGGATGAGCTGACCTCAGGAAATCTCATGGGGAACAATCGGGTTGCTGCCACGGGGACAATCAATGAATTAGGTGCGGTCGGGCCCATTGGGGCCCTCGTGCAGAAGGCGGTGGCGGCTCGCGATGCGGGAATCACCGTGTTCTTGGTGCCCGCTGGGCAAAGCAATGAGGAGTTGCAAAAGGCTCGAAAAGCGGTCGGAAATGACGTGGAAATAGTGCAGGTGGCCAGTTTGGACGACGCCTTAACTGCTCTTCGGGACCGCGGTGGAAGCCCCTTGCCCGAGCGCATCACCATGGATTAGTCAATGAAATAAGGGGCAGCCCGCCAGCTGGCCTGTGGATAATGCCACCATTGGGTCCCTTCAGGGCCGTACTGTTGAGGTGTCATGGCTATTTCCTTTTCCCGACCCGACCCCTCGTCCCCGGCGGCAGTGGGCTCAGCCTCGTTCCCCACGAATCGCCGCGGATTCGACCAAGGAGAGGTGCGCGACTTTTTGCGCATGGTCGCCGCCGAATTGGCCCGCCTGCAAGAGCGTGAACGATTTCTTGAAAATGAACTTCGCACAATGCAAACACGGGGAATGTCTGCACCTGGTCGCTTAGATGAAGAAACAGTCACCACATTGTTGGGTGAAGAAGCTGCCCGTGTTTTAACAACCGCACGTGATGCAAGCGCACAGATTCGTGAGCGCGCAGAAGAATCTGCGACACGTCTCGTAAAAGATGCAGCCGAAGATGCAGCTCGAATTCGCGAAGCAGCGAATATCGAATCTGCACGAATTCATGAAGATGCAGCGCATGACGCTGAAGCTGAAATTGAATTGGCGAAACAACAGGGTCGCGACATGGTCAATGAGGCTCGCGCATACCGAGAAAAAGTTCTGTCTGAATTGTCACGTCGTCGCGATGCTGCGCGTGGGCAAATTGAACAGCTACTTCACGGTCGCGACCGATTGTTGAATGCTTTCGAGCGTGCGCGCCTGGCCAGCGAAGATGTCATCAACGGGCTCACCGATGCTCACGATGAGCCTGAATTCATTGTTGATTTGTCACCAACCACTGGTCCTGTTCCAGTGATTAATCCAGAGCATCCTTCGGTGAAGCCATTCGATCACGAAGAAGCTGAAAATGAGATTTCAGTAGTTGATGTTGATGTCAAAGACACTGTTATCTTCGATCACGAAACAGCAGTCATTGTTGAAGATGTTGTCATCACCGAACCAGCAATCATTGAAGAGATTGTTGAAGTAGAAGAAATTGCTGAACCAGTTCAAGAAGTTGTAGTCACAGAAATTTCACCAATATCAGTCGACACTGCAGCACATCCTGTTCATGACAGCGCAGTGGAAGACAACGAGCAAACAAATGTTGTTTCTCTGTTTGGTCGCGGGCGTCGTCACTCTGATGTTCCAGAAGTTCCCGCTGTTGAGACCGCAGATCAGTCCGTTGAAGAAGAACCAGTAAAAACTCGTGCATCTGCGCCCGGAGTCGATGACATTTTTGCGAAGTTGCGTGCGGGGAATACCGCCGACGTTGCAGCAAAGGCTTCCGATACAGAGTTAAAGCCTGCCCCTGCAACGTCGAAGAAGAGCGCTGCTCCGGTGGTCGTTCTTGCCGATCCAGCGCGATTCGCTGAGCGCAATGAAATTCTTGCGCCTCTCGTTGTGTCAATGGCGAAGAAGTTGAAGCGTGTTCTGGCCGATGAGCAAAATGAGGTGTTACAACATCTTCGTTTGAAGCGTTCCTCTCTTGAGATGGAAGCGTTTATGGGAACAGTGGCAGAACACGCCAAGCGTTACGCAGATGCAGTGTTGGAAGACACCGTTGCAGCTGCCGGCGCGGGTGCGAAGTCTGTGAAGACTGCTGGTGGTTCTTCGAAGCGTGTGACGCAGAAGGCAGTTGCTACACATGTGGCGGCCAGCGTGGCTGAGGGTGTTGTGGCCGAATTTCGCGAAGAAACTCGAATTGCAATCGGCGAGGCCGAAGGAGACCGCGACATCTTGGCAAGTCTGATGCGTGACGTCTATCGCAAATGGAAAACTGAACTCTTAGATGTCCATGTTGAAGACATTGCGTATTCGGCATTCAGCAAAGGTGGTTTCCTCGCCATGGAAAACACCAGCCGCCTTGGATGGATGGTGGACCCCGATGCGCCATGTTGCAGTGAGTGTGAAGACAATTCACTCGCCGGAGCAGTCATCAAAGGCGAAGCGTTCCCAACCGGACATCAGCTTCCGCCTGCACACCCAGGGTGCCGCTGTCTCGTTTGCCCAGTTCAGGACTAGCGTCCTGATGCGTGCGTAACCCTTCAGACCTTCCCCCTCGTGGCCCGGGTGGGCCGCAATTCAAACTTCCAAAGATGGGTCGACCCTCGCGTGGTCGCATTCTTGTCTCCGCCATAGTCGGACTTGTTCTGCTGTTGGCATTTTCGGCGCGCGGATTGTCTTCTTTCTACGTCAATGTTTTGTGGTTTAACAGCGTTGGCTTTAGTGATGTGTACTGGGGCATCTTGCGCAGCAAGATTGAACTAGGTGTCATTTTCACTCTTGGATGTTTTGGCTTCTTGTGGTTGAACTTGTTGGTTGCCGACAAAGTTGCGCCATTGACATTGCCAAACACTCCAGAAGACCAAACAGTGATGCGAATTCGTGAAGCAACTGCGAAGAGCAGAGGAAAACTGCGTATTGCACTTGCCCTCTTGATTGGTTTGATGCTTGGGCTCCCAGCATCTGGGCAATGGCAAGACTGGTTAATGTTCCGTCACCGGCAAGCGTTTGCTGATGGCGACCCATTGTTCAAGGCAAACGTTGGCTTCTATGTCTTTCGCTTACCGTT
>JBIIJW010000251.1:0-2593 GCA_044233525.1 Ilumatobacteraceae bacterium
CTGCAACCGTGAATGTCGCAGCACCTGTATACACGGTGAGCTACAACAACAACGGCTCGAATGACCCTACGCCATCTTCCACTACTGGAAGCGGAGCGGTAACCGTGGCAGCTGCACCGACTCGACCTGGTTTCACCTTTGCTGGCTGGAATACTGAACTCAATGGAAACGGGATTAGTGTTCCTGCCTCATCAAGCTTGACGCCATCTGCCAACGTCACTCTGTTCGCTCAATGGACCGCCGTGTCAACAACAACATCGGTCGCGCCAGCCACCACAATCGCGCCACTAACAACAGTTGCAGCTTCTGGAACCTCAAAATCAGTTTCCAGTGAATTGCCTCAGACAGGCAACACCTCTGATTTTTTGACAAAGATTCTTGTGGGAATCGTTTTACTGAGCGGTGGGTACTGGCTGCGTCAACTTCGTCGCCGTCACTTCGTGGCATAAGCCGGATTCCTACCGAATTCGGCAGGAATCCCAAAATAAATGACCCCGCCGATTATCTCGGCGGAGTCATTTACGGGTTGGGCTGTCTGGCTTTCGCCTTTCAGTTCACGGTTTCCCGTGGTGGGCCGGGGAGGATTCGAACCTCCGAAGGCAGTGCCGGCAGATTTACAGTCTGCTCCCTTTGGCCGCTCGGGCACCGACCCCTATGGAAGTGCCAAGGCTATCGGCTGACTAGCCTTCCACTCCATGCCATCGTTCGACATTGTTTCTGAAGTTGACCGCCAAGAGCTCCGCAACGGAGTCGACCAAGCCCAGCGCGAAATGGTGAATCGTTTCGATTTCAAGGGGACGAATTCCTCCATTGAGCAAAACGAGCTGGTCATCACCATCAAGACCATCTCTGAAGAGAAGGCGCGCGCCATTCGCGTTCTTCTCGAAGAACGATTCGTGAAGCGTGGACTCTCATTAAAGGGAATCGACTGGGGAAAGTTTGAACAAGCATCGGGTGACACCGTGCGACAAGTTGTCACCGTCAAAGTGGGCATCACGTCTGACAAGGCAAAAGAGATCAACAAGTTGATTAAAGAAAAAGGCCCGAAGGGCGTGACGAGTCAAACCCAAGGTGACCAAGTGCGTGTTACGAGCAAGAAGCGTGACGACCTACAAACCGTGATGGCATTGCTAAAAGGTGAAGACCTAGGCATTCCACTACAGTTTGAAAACTTCCGCGACTAAATCACTTACTCGCGATATCTATTCATTGTTCGCGGAACACGCACGCCGATTGATCAATCTTCTGATGGGGCTTCGGCAGCGCGCTTTTGCAACTCGTTCACCACATTGGCGTCAGCGAGTGTGGTGGTATCACCAAGATTTCTTCCTTCTGCAACGTCGCGTAGAAGTCGGCGCATGATTTTTCCGCTGCGAGTCTTTGGAAGATCTGGCGTGAAGTAAATGGTTTTAGGTTTTGCAATAGCGCCAATCTCTGACGCCACGTGGTTGCGCAACACTTGTTCGTCAACTTCGTTACCACCCACGAGCGTTACATACGCAATAATGGCTTGACCAGTTGTTGAGTCGTTGGCGCCAACAACTGCAGCCTCGGCAACAGCTGGGTGTGATACCAATGCGCTTTCTACTTCAGTTGTTGAGATGCGATGCCCCGACACATTCATCACATCGTCTACACGGCCCAACAACCACAGATAACCGTCGTCATCTAACTTGGCACCGTCACCTGCAAAGTAACGGCCTTCGAAACGACTCCAGTAGGCATCTTTATAACGCTCCGGGTCTTTCCAGATTCCGCGCAACATTCCTGGCCACGGATGAGTCAAAGTGAGATATCCCCCGCCGCGAGTCACTGTTTTGCCTTCATCGTCTAGTAATTCAGCACCAATTCCCGGAAGAGGAAACGTTGCGGATCCTGGCTTCGTTGTTGTTGCACCGGGCAACGGCGAGATCATGATTCCGCCTGTTTCTGTTTGCCACCAGGTGTCAACAATGGGGCAGTTTCCACCACCGATGTTCTCGTGGTACCACATCCACGCTTCTGGATTAATAGGTTCTCCCACGCTTCCAAGAAGTCTGAGCGACGACAAGTCATGCTTTGCAGGTTCTTCCACTCCCCATTTCATGTACGTACGAATTGCAGTGGGAGCGGTGTAGAAGATGGTGACCTTGTACTTGTTGATGATGTTCCACATGCGATCGTTGCCGGGGAAGTTGGGAACGCCTTCGTAGATGACTTGTGTTGCACCATTCGACAACGGGCCATACACGATGTAGCTATGGCCGGTAATCCAACCAACATCAGCGGTGCACCAATAAATGTCTTTCTCTGGATTCAAATCGAACACGTACTTGTGCGTGAAGGTGACATGAGTGAGATATCCACCTGTGGTGTGCATGATGCCTTTGGGCTTGCCCGTTGTGCCAGAGGTGTACAACAGGAACAACAACTGCTCTGAATCCATCGGTTCAGCGGGACAGTCGTTGGATGCCGTTGCCATGAGTTCGTGATACCAATGGTCACGACCAGCTGTCATGTCCACCGGGTTGTTTCCACGTTGCACCACCACCACGTGTTCAATAGTTGGCGTGCTTGCCACCGCTTCATCTGCTTGAGGCTTCAAAGCGAAAAC
>JBIIJW010000136.1:0-4578 GCA_044233525.1 Ilumatobacteraceae bacterium
TACCGCCGCCGCAACACTTCGGCATCGACCGCCGTAGCGAACGACGATTTATCCTCGGCTGCGTCGCCGATTGCCGATTCGTCACTTGTCGCAAGCTCGAACGTTCCGAATTCGGCAACGGCGCCCGCCGAGGCAGATTTGGTGTCAGATTCGGCGAGCGACACTGTTGACGACGACTCGTTAGAGCCTGCGAAAAGAGTCGAGTCAATCGGTGGCGATACAGCCGAATCCGCGATTACCAATGACGTAACGAATGATGCGGTGGAGGTGGAAGAGGAGGGGGCGACGGTGCGGGAACGCACGGGTCGCACGCGTTCTCTTTTTGCGAACGCTTTCGCCTCCATTCGTGGGAAAGGTCGCATCGACGATGCCACATGGGACGAACTTGAAGAAACTCTGTTACGCGCAGACATTGGCATTGGTCTCACCACGAAGTTGTTAGAGCCTCTTCGCGCTGCAGCAAAATCTGGTGACTTGAAGACTGCAGATGATGTGATTGAAGCATTACGTGCTGGCATGACTCAACAGTTGTCATCTAACGACCGATCTTTGCGGATGGATGCTGCAGTCAAGCCAAACGTGTGGTTGTTTGTTGGTGTCAATGGAGTGGGTAAGACAACCACCATCGGAAAGATTGCAACAGCAGAAGTAGGGCACGGCACGTCCGTGTTGTTGGCCGCTGGCGACACGTTCCGTGCTGCGGCAGCGGAACAACTACAAGTGTGGGCCGATCGCTCGGGCGCTTCGTTTGTCCGTGGTTCTGAAGGTGGCGATCCAGCGTCGGTCATCTTTGATGGAATTCAAAGTGCGCACGCGCGAAACATTGAATTGGTTCTTGGAGACACTGCAGGTCGACTTCAAAACAAATCAAACTTGATGGAAGAGTTGAAAAAAGTTCGTCGAGTGGCGGAGAAGGCTGAAGGTACTGTGAATGAAGTACTTCTCGTTATCGATGCAACAACGGGACAAAACGGCCTTTCTCAGGCGCGAGAGTTCGCGGCAGCAACCGATGTCACTGGTGTTGTCCTCTCGAAACTCGATGGTTCCGCCAAGGGCGGCATTGTTTTCGCTATTGAAACCGAACTCGGAATACCGGTGAAACTGGTGGGTCTGGGAGAAGGCGCGCACGACCTCGTGGCATTTAACCCTGCGGAGTACGTGGCGGCGCTCTTTGAGTAGGCGTACGCTTTTCACTTCATGAAGCGTGTTCGATATTTTGCTGGTGTTGTTGCCATCGCAGCTGTCGTCGCCTCATGTGCAAAGTCGGGTCCCGTTACCTTGTCTCTTGCATCGTCACAAAGCCGCACTGGCGAAGTGCGCATGAACTTAGATTCCGATTTTCAAGAACCTGAAGCACTTTCAATAGATGTGAACTATTCGGTGCGCGGAACACTCCCGTACCTTGGCGACAAATTATTGGCGTGGTCAATTGGTCGTCGCTCAAAGCCATTTGGCGAAATGGAGAAACTAGTTTTCTCTTTTGGTATTGGCGGCAACATTGAGAAGATCGATGAGTATCGGTACGTCGCCACAGATGCATCAAAGCAGAAGTCCGTCATCTTGTGGGTGGACGATGCAGGCGGTTGGTGGACCTATCAAAAAATTGCCGAAGGCAGCAACACAAGTAGCGGATCAACTGGATGTGCACCTGGCACACAATGTGAAGTGCCTCCTCAATCACCGCCAGTGCCCAAGAATCTTTTGGAGCCCGGCGAAGCAATACGTCGCACCAATCAGTATTTGGCGCGAGCAGACATGGTGCCGTTGAACTATCCACTCGACGCACGTAAGACCGAATATTCCACTGAGGTTTTTGGTCCTCTCACACTGGGCGGAATCAAAACAAACATTGGAGTCACGTTCTCGTATGGAGACAACGGAGAATTAATGTCCGCATCGGGGCCAATGATCTCCATTGCCATGGCGAGGTTGTATCCAGTGATCTCTCCCACCGAAGCCGTTCAACGGTTGTCGAATCCGTTGTATGGAGCAATTGGAGGGGCAACCCGCCTTGCCGCAGATGTTGCAGTGTCGTCGGGGAATCAACCAACGACGTCGTCTGCATCGTCCGTTGACGTTGTCATTACCGATGCTCGGTTGCTTCTTATGGAAGCACGATTATCAAACGGTACGCACATGTTGCTGCCGGCCTACACGTTCTCTAATTCCGACGGTGACGTCGGAACTGTTATTGCCATCACAGATGACTTGTTGGCGTTTAGAAAATCGGTCACCACATCCACTGTTGTGTCGCCACCTGCCACCAACGTTGCTCCATTGCCAGAACCCGGTGAACCGGGAACAATTACTCAGTCCGATGCGGACGGCCTCATTGGTCTCACCGAGCAAGAGGCCACAAAGACGGCAGAATCTAAAGGCTGGATTGTGCGAATTGCAGCGCGAGACGGTGAGTATTTCATGCTGACGAGTGATTATGTGACGAATCGCGTGAATCTCACGGTGGAAAAGACATTGGTGACAGCCGTTGCCATTGGGTAGCCACTCGTCATCGCTCGGTAGCCTTTCCTCATCATGTTTGATTCACTCAGCGACCGCTTACAAGGTGTCATTAAGCGACTGAAAGGTAAGGGCCGTCTGACCGAGGCCGATGTCGATGAAGTGATGGGTGAGATTCGCACCGCGCTTCTCGAAGCCGACGTCAATATCGGAGTTGTTCGTGACGTTGTGGCGCGCATTCGTGAAGCGGCAATTGGCGCCACCGTTTCCCAAGCGCTCGACCCAAGTCAACAGATCATCAAGATTGTTAATGACGAACTCATTGCAATGCTTGGCGGCGAGACGCTGAAGATCACCTACGCAAGTCAGCCTCCAACAGTTGTGTTGATGGCAGGTCTGCAAGGCTCGGGTAAGACAACAAGTGCGGCAAAGTTGGCGCGTTGGTTCAAGTCCCAAGGTCGTCAGCCGTTGTTGGTTGGCGCCGACTTGCAGCGCCCCGCAGCTGTTGAACAGTTGCGCACGCTCGGATCACAAATTTCAGTTCCCGTGTTCTCAGAACCTGGTGATCCAGTCGATACAGCGCGTCGCGGATTAGCGGAAGCAAAGCGTTTAGGAAAAGACGTTGTCATTGTCGACACGGCTGGTCGTTTAGCCATTGATGAAGAAATGATGCGCCAAGTCGCCAACATCTCTTCAACGGTGTCACCGAACTACACGTTCCTCGTCGTGGACGCAATGACTGGTCAAGACGCAGTTGGTGTTGCCGAAGCATTCCATCAAAGACTGTCCATTGACGGTGTCATTCTCAGCAAGCTCGATGGTGATGCGCGTGGTGGTGCTGCGCTGTCCGTCAAGACGGTCATTGGTCGCCCCATTGCGTTCGCCGCGACGGGCGAAAAGATTGACGCCTTTGAACAGTTCCATCCAGATCGAATGGCAGGTCGAATCCTTGGCATGGGCGACATGCTCACTCTCATTGAGCAAGCCGAAAAAGTTTTCGAGCAAGACAAGGCCGAAGAAGCGGCGCAACGGATGTTGGAAGGTCAGTTCACGTTGGACGACTTCCTTGAGCAATTGCAACAACTGAAAAAGATGGGGCCGTTGTCGAATGTCATGGGCATGTTGCCTGGCATGCCAAAAGAATTGAAGAACGCCCAAGTGGGGGACGACCAAGTCAAAGTCACCGAGGCCATTATTCGCTCCATGACTCCACAAGAGCGCGCCAACCCCGACATCATCAATGGAAGCCGCCGCACCCGCATCGCTAAAGGCAGTGGCACACAGGTGGCGGATGTGAATCGGCTCATCAAGCAGTTCCTTGAAATGCAGAAAATGATGAAGCGCATGGGTGTCATGGCCAAGCCCCAAGGCAAGGCGGGCAAGGGAAAGAACAAAATGAACAAGCGCCAGATGATGCGCGAAATGGGCGACATGCTGGGCGGCCAGGGAGGAATCCCGGGATTGCCAGGTGCTGACGGAAGCCCAGGGTTGCCCCCATTCTTCAAGTAGGGCCGTTTGGGGTTCGGCACTCTCACCGATAGCCTTACCTAGTCCCGAAAAGGGTCCCTTCAGGAGAAATCGCAACATGGCAGTCAAATTGCGCCTCACACGAGTCGGTAAGACCAAGCAACCTCAGTACCGCGTTATCGCAGCCGATTCACGTCGTGCACGCGACGGTCGTTTCATCGAGATCCTTGGTCAGTACAACCCTCGTACAGAGCCATCCACCATCACGATCGACAACGACAAGGCAGTGAAGTGGCTCATGCAAGGTGCGCAACCAACAGAGCGCGTTCGCAAGCTTCTTGAAATCAGCGGTGCATGGGAACAATTCACTGCTGCTAAGTCAAAGTAGTCCCGTGTCAGAGTTCGACGGCAACACACTCGAGGCGCCAATCGCCACCGCAGTGCTCACGCATATCGTGCGCAGCATTGTTGATGATGCCGATGCAGTTCATGTCTCATCTGGTCCAGGAAAAGGCGACAAGATTCTTCTTGAGGTTCGCGTTGGCCCTGGAGATCTTGGTCGTGTCATCGGCCGCCGTGGTCGCACTGCACAAAGCATTCGTACAGTTGTGCGCGCTGCTGCAACAAACGACGACGTCGATGTCGACGTCGATT
>JBIIJW010000137.1:0-4571 GCA_044233525.1 Ilumatobacteraceae bacterium
ATTCAAGCGTTGCCACACATGATGCGTGGCGGCCTTGTTGCAGATGCGGTTGCAGTCATTTCGTCCGTTGACCCAGTGCTTGGAGAGGTTGATCGCTGATGGCACGTCTATCTGAAGAGAACGTTCGCCTTGCGCGAGAGATTATTGGTCGTTATCCCAAGGCTCGTTCAGCAACGATTCCGTTGTTGCACCTTGCACAAGAACAAGACGGATATGTCACGAACGAGGCAATGGCACACATTGGAGAACTTGTTGGTGCAACCTCTGCAGAGGTCTACGGAACCGCTTCGTTCTACGAAATGTTCAAGTTTGAACCTGTTGGCAAATACCTCATCAACATTTGCGGAACAATGTCGTGCGCGCTGATGGGTGCAGAAGAACTCATGCATCACGCAGAAGAGCGACTTGGTATTCACATGGGTGGAACCACATCAGACGGAATGTTCACACTTGAGCGCGCAGAATGTCAGGCTGCATGCACTGAAGCACCGTGTTTGCAGGTCAATTATCGCTATCGCTTCCGCGTGACACCACAGAACTTCGACACCTTGGTTGACCAATTGAAGTCTGGACAACTCAGCGAAGAAATTCCTCAGCACGGAACATTGCATGTCACTCGTCAGCACATTCCAGCTGAACGTGGTGTTGGCGCAGTAGATCCAGAACTCGTCACCGAAGGCCCCGTATGGCTTGATGGGAAGGCAGCGCTATGACCAGCAATCCTGGTGGCACGTGGCCACACGCTCCTGGTTTTTATCCAGGAGATCGCCCCAAGATCGTGACATCACGATTTGAATACGAAGATTCCTACACTCTGCAGCGTTACCTCGCCACAGATGGTTATGCAGGTCTGCGTGCAGCGTTGGGTCGTCCAGCTACAGAGATTCATGATGAAGTAAAGAACGCAACAGTTCTTGGTCGTGGTGGTGCCGGTTTCCCAGCAGGCAACAAGTGGGGTCTTACGCCACAAGGTGTATGGCCGCGTTATCTCGTTGTTAACGGTGATGAAAGTGAACCTGGTACTTACAAAGACCGTTTGTTGATGGAGCGTGATCCACACCAACTTATTGAAGGTTGCTTGATTGCTTGTTATGCCGCTGGCTTGTCGCAGTGCTTCTTGTATATCCGAGGCGAGATGGCGCTTGCGCAAGAGCGAGTTGCTGCTGCACTGAATGATGCATATGCGGCTGGATATGTTGGCAAGAACATCCTCGGTTCAAAGTTCTCCGTCGACATCGTGTTGCACTGGGGTGCTGGTGCATACGTGGTTGGCGAAGAGACTGCGTTGATTGAGAGTCTCGAAGGCAATCGTGGAATGCCACGACTGAAGCCGCCTTATTTTCCTGCTGCCATTGGTTTGTATGGTCAGCCAACCATCGTGAATAACGTGGAAACGTTGGCCAACTTGCCATGGCTGATGCGTCACGGCGCTGCTGCCTACACCGCAATTGGAACAGCAACGTCACCTGGCACTCGCATGGTTGCAGTGTCTGGTCATGTGAATCGTCCCGGCGTGTACGAAATCATCAACGGAACCACCACCTTCCGCGACTTGTTGTACGGAGATGAGTTCTGCCAGGGAATCCGCAATGGAAATGAATTGAAAGCGTTTGTTCCAGGTGGAGGATCTGCTCCATGGTTCACGCCAGATCAGTTGGATCTTCCATTCGAAGCGAGCCAAGTTGGGCCCGCAGGGTCAATGTTGGGATCTGGCGCCATCATGGTGATGGATTCCACCACCGATATTCCGCGCGCTGCGCTGACTCTTACTCGCTTCTATGCTCACGAATCTTGTGGCAAGTGCACACCATGTCGCGAAGGCGGTACATGGTTAGAACGTATTTTGTCTCGTGTTGTCGATGGTAAGGGAACAGATGCAGACCTCGACCAGCTTCTCGAAGTTGGCGAATCAATTTGCCCAGGTGCTTTCCCGCACGCATCAAACGAGAAGCTTGGGCTCACCGCTGTTCCATTCCCGTATCGAATGAACACCATTTGCTTCGTTGGGCCATCTGCATACGCACCAGTTCACTCTGCGCTCACATTGTTCCGAAGTGAATTTGAAGCACGCGTGACAAAGCGAACCCTTATTCCTGTGACGGCGGTAGCCCAATGACAACGATCGATAACACATCAGACGTTGCCAACGTTCCTGAACCAGATCCAAACGCAGTCAGTATCACCATTAATGGTCGAACTGTTGCTGCGCGAAAGGGTGAGTTAATCATCGCGGCGGCAGATCGTGTTGATGAATACATTCCTCGCTTCTGCTATCACCCACGCATGAGCTCTGTTGGTATGTGCCGGCAATGCCTTGTTGAAGTGGAAGGCCCACGTGGCCCGATGATGGTGGTGTCATGTATGACTCCAGTTGCAGACGGTCAAGTTGTACGCACCGATACACCTCAGGTGAAACGAGCACATGAGGGAATGATTGAACTTCTCTTAGCGAATCACCCGCTCGATTGCCCGGTGTGCGACAAGGGCGGTGAATGCCCGCTTCAAGACCAAGCATTCAGCCATGGTGCAGGTGAAAGTCGCTTTGTTGAAGAGAAGCGCCATTACGAAAAACCAATTCCCATTAGCGACTTGGTCTTTCTTGACCGCGAGCGTTGCATTCTGTGCGATCGTTGCACGCGCTTTGCTGATGAAGTTGCGGGTGATCCACTCATTAGCTTTACGCAGCGTGGCAATAACACACAGGTGATGACATTCCCTGACGAACCGTTTGCATCGTATTTCTCTGGAAACACTGTGCAAATTTGTCCGGTGGGCGCACTCACTGCGCAGCCGTACCGTTTCAAAGCACGTCCATGGGACCTTGAACAACGCGAAAGCACCTGCACCACATGTTCAGTCGGTTGTCGCACAGTTGTTCAATCAAGTCGCGATGAACTGCTCCGGTATCAAGGTGTTGACAGTGACCCTGTGAACTGGGGCTGGTTGTGCGACCGCGGTCGTTTCAATTTCCAATCGGTGAACTCAGAAGACCGATTGGAAAATCCACTGGTGAAATCAGGCGATTCGTTCGCGCAGGTCTCGTGGTCTGAAGCACTGGAAACCGTTGCACGCACACTTCGCCACGCAACACCTGGATCTGTTGCAGTTCTCGGTGGTGCTCGCGGAACCAACGAAGATGCATTCATGTGGGCTCAACTGGCAGATGCGCTTGGTGTCACCATGCGTGATGCACAGTTAGACGATGGTTTGCCGATCGGAATCTATTCCTATCCTCAGGCAACCATCGATGAAACTTGTGCGGCACCAACGGTGGTGCTGTTGGCGTCAGATTTGAAGGAAGAACTTCCTGTGCTGCACATTCGCCTTCGCGATGCTGCAATCAAAAAGAAGATTCGCATTATTGAAGTGTCTGCAACTGAGTCGGGACTCACGTCTCTTGCATGGCGTTCGGTGCGTGCAGAGTCTGGAACCACGGCGTCTGCTGTACAGACACTGTTGTCCGATGCACAAGTTGCTGCTCAACTTGCATCAGGTCCAGTTGTTGTGGTTGCAGGTCGTGGCAACCTTGCAGAATCTGCAAGTCATGTCATGGCTGCGGTTGATGCGGTGGTCTCAATGTCTTCATCTGTGTCCGTTTTGCCTGCACTTCGTCGTGGCAATGTTCGTGGTGCATTGTCGGTGGGGTTGGCTCCTCAGTCCGGTGCGGACGCAGCGTCAATTCTTGAAGCTGCAGCATCTGGTCGTGTTGAGTGCTTAATTCTGCTTGGCGCAGATCCGCTGAACGATGTTCCCGATGCAGACCTTGCACGTCGAGGAATCGCTGGCGCAAAATTTGTGGTCTCGCTCGACACCTTTATGTCGCCATCTACTGCTCATGCCGATGTTGTGCTTCCAGTTGCTGCATATGGTGAAAAAGATGGCACCACAATGAATCTTGAAGGTCGTGTCACGAACGTTGTTCAGAAAATCACTGCACGTGGAACATCACGAGCCGATTGGATGATTGCGGCCGAGTTAGCCGACATGTTGGGCCATGATCTAGGCGTCACCACGATCGCAGACGTGCAGAAGCGCATGGCATCACAGGTTCTTGGGTTTGGTGGAACAACAACGGCTGTCGCCATTAAACGTGACGGTGTCGTTGTGTCAGTAGCGTCGCCAGTTCGGACACCATTTGCAGCGCCACCTGTCGCAGCCCGAAGTTCTTATGACTTCCGTGTTGTCACCGGTCGCAAGTTGTATGACAAAGCAATTGGTACGGCAACAAGTCCTGCATTGTCTGCGCTTGCACCTGGTGCACGAGTCACTATTCACCCACTTGATCTTGAGCGAGTAGGAGCAGCAGTGGGATCGAATGTGCGTGTGTCAAATGCCCATAGTTCGGTGGTGTTGCCTGTTTTTGCATCCGAGTCAGTCGTTCGCGGAACAGCTGTGGTTCCGTTCAATCAGCCGGGTGCAGACATTCGAGAGTTGGTTCGTCACGGTGAGTCAGTGGTGGATGTCAGAATTGAGTCCGTCTCATGATTTCGCTACTTGCCATCGACCCACTGTTGGAAGGCGGTCTCTTGTGGACACCTCTTTTCATTGTGCTTCTAAAGGTTCTCATCGTT
>JBIIJW010000138.1:0-4565 GCA_044233525.1 Ilumatobacteraceae bacterium
GTAGCAAAGAAGTCCGCACCAAAGAAGGCGACAAAGAAGTCGTCAGCACGAAAGAAGAAGTAGTCACATGACTGGCCCCATCATCATCGTTCTCATCTTGTTGATGTTTCCCATCATTGTTGGATTGTCCACTGCCGCTCTTGCCGGTGTTATTGGGTACTTCCTCAACAAGGATGCAGAGATTCGCCACGAAGGAAGCGAACTTCTCGATACCAATATTTAGCGTCGCGCATTCTGCGACGGTGATGTAATGACCGCAGACCTACTCATTCATAACGCACTTCTTGTTGCGACGGTGGACAACAACCGTCGTGAGATTGCCGGGGGATGGGTTGCCATTACCGATGGATTGATTTCCGGAGTGGGCGCCTCAACCGATGCGATGCCAGAAGCGCGCGAAAAGATTGATGCATCTGGCTGTTTAGTAACGCCGGGCCTCATCAACACACATCATCACTTGTATCAAAACTTGACGCGCGCGTATCCGCCAATGACATCCTCACCATTGTTTGGTTGGCTGCAAACGTTGTATCCACTGTGGCGTGCACTAAATGAAGAATCTGCACATGTGTCCGCATGGATTGGTTTGGCCGAACTTGCGTTGTCTGGCTGCACAACTTCTACGGATCACTTGTATTTGCATCCGCGCAATGGCGGCGATTTGTTAAGTGCAGAAATTGCGGCAGCAAAAGATTTGGGTGTTCGGTTTCATCCCACACGCGGATCCATGTCACTGTCGCAAAAAGACGGCGGTTTGCCACCAGACGACGTGGTGCAAGAAGACGATGAAATTCTTGCATTGTCGCAAGCCGCGGTGGAGAAGCATCACGACCGTTCGTTTGGTGCAATGACACGTGTTGCGCTTGCGCCATGCTCACCATTCAGTGTCACAAAGGATCTCATGATTCGCTCTGCAGAACTTGCAGAGAAACTTGATGTTCGTTTGCACACTCACTTTGCCGAGAACGCCGAAGACGATGATTTCTCCATTGCCACATTTGGTTGTCGGCCATTCGAGTATCTGAAAGAAGTTGGCTGGTTAAGTAGTCGTACATGGGTTGCGCATTGTGTGATGCCAAACGCAGATGAGATTGTGCAGTTAGGTGCAGCGGGAATTGGTGCTGCGCATTGCCCATCTTCAAATCTCATTTTGGCGTCGGGCGTTTCGCCTGTTGTCGATTTACGTCGTGCGGGCGTGCATGTTGGTTTAGGTGTTGATGGTTCATCAAGCGCAGATTCCGCATCACTGTGGTTAGAAGCACGTCAAGCAATGTTGTTGGCCAAATTGCGCAGTGGTGCTGATGCTGCAGACGCTCGTATGGCACTAGAGGTTGCCACCATTGGTGGCGCTGGATGCTTGGGCCGCATTGGTGAGATTGGCCAGATTGCGGTTGGTCTTGTTGGTGATATCGCAATTTGGGATCTCACAGGAATTCAATTTGCAGGTGCCATTGCAGACCCGGTGGAAGGCTGGCTGCGCTGCGGGCCAATATCTGCACGCGACACCATTGTTCATGGTCGTACTGTTGTGCGTAACGGTGCATTAGTGAGCAACAAGGTGGATGAGATGATGCGATTGCATACTCGACTTGCCGCAGAGATGCAGAAGTTGAAATAACGCGTGTTGGCAGCACTGTTCATTGCGTTTGGTGTGGTGTTTGTTGCCGAGTTTGGCGACAAGAGCCAGTTACTGACACTCACTTTGGCAACAAAGTACCGAGCACTTCCTGTTCTTATCGCCATCACAGTAGCCACCATGGTGTTGCAGGCACTGTCCGTGGGCGTGGGTGGAGCGCTTGGCGCATCGCTACCTACCACTTTCATTAACTCTCTTGCTGCCGCAGCATTCTTGGGGTTTGCCATTTGGACCTTGGTGGATTCTGATGACGACGATGATCATGTGGAGACATCACCCACATTTACGCCACGTCGCGTGATTGTGTCTGTAGCCAGCATGTTCTTTCTTGCCGAGCTGGGTGACAAAACGATGTTGTCGTCAATGACGCTTGCAACAGACCGCAATCTCTTTGGCACGTGGTTAGGCGCAACATTAGGAATGGTTGCCGCCGATGGTCTGGCGTTGTTGCTTGGCAAGTACTTGGGTGATCGAATTCCGCGCCGCGCCATTCGCTATGGCTCAGCAGCGGTGTTCTTTGTGTTTGCAACACTGATGTTGATAGATGCCCTGCGTTAATTGGCATCAATCTTGTCAACTAGGACGAAAACCGATTTGTTTTTTGTGTTGTGGTGCACTCGGAGGGAAGTCTTCGACAGTTATGGTTCGAAGTTCTTTCTCCGTTGCGAGATTACCGAGATGAGAGGTTCGGTTAATCACATTTCGTTCCGCAGTTTCAAGCAAGTTCTCGACGGTACGAGCGTTACCAAACTCTTCCTGTTTTCTTGAGTTTTCGAGAATGTTTTCTAGAGTTGGAAAAGCCTCATCGTTGATAATCAATCCCCGAGCCGAAGCAATTCTGGAAGAGATAGCCAACAATTCACTAGTGGAATAGTCGGGGAAATCAACAACCATGGGCACGCGTGATTGGAGGCCGGGGTTTGTTCTCATGTAATCAAGAGTCGGATCTTTGTATCCAGCGAGAATGACAACAAGGCGATCTCGTCGATCTTCCATTTGCTTTACAAGACAGTCCGTGGCTTCTTCTCCGAAACCCTTCTGGTTGTTGTATCCATCGTTTAGTGCGTAACACTCATCGATGAACAGCACGCCGCCATCTGCTTTCTCGATTTGTTCGAGGGTCTTCTTTTCGGTCTGGCCGACAAACTCGGCTACTAAACCAGACCTATCTGTCTCAACAAAGTTACGGCTAGGTAGAAGGCCTAGGTCGTTCAACAGTTCGCCATAGAGACGCGCAACCGTGGTCTTGCCAGTTCCTGGGTTGCCAACAAACGCGACGTGCATTCGATGAGCGATGGCGCCCATTCCTCTTTTCTCACGTCGCTTGTTGACAATGAGGAAGTCCACTCTCTTGCGAATCTCTTGCTTGACGCTTTCCATTCCAATGAGATGAGAGAACTTCTCCTCAAAAACTGAAATTGAAGCGTTTCTTGCGTTGATCCGATCTCCAAGTTGTTCTCTCAGGAGTAGACGAATGTCGTCAATTCGGTCGGTTTCCTCGCTGGTGACATTTTCGTCTAGGGCGGCCGCCCATTCGGCCACTTCTACAAGTGCAAGAGCAACTTGAGTCGCGATGGTTCCGGCATCGCTTGTTGGTGTTGCAGCGATGTCCTTAACCAACGATGACAACTCTGATGATTCAATAACTTCTGCGTCAGCCATGATTGATGCATCTTTAAGTTGCTGAGAAAGTGACTTTGGAGTTGTTATCAGCACAAGTGAAGCGACTGCGTGTGCTTCTGAAAGAACGAGACGCTGCGCATCTGCCAACGGAATTTGAAGAGACTGGGAGACACGATCGCAAAGTTCTTCTGTAATTCCAAACGGAAAAGCCGTGGCCAAGTCCTCAGTGGGCTTTGCATCATTTTGCTTAGTCGGAGGCGCTGAAGTTTGGCGTGCATGTGCGAAAGTTTTTTCGGCACCTACGTCTTGCAAATTTGAAGACACTTCCGAGATCAATTCAGATGCAAGACCCCACACGTCATCGTGATTGTGAATCTTCTCAAATCGCTTCTCGAGTGCTTGCTCCAACCCAAGACACTTAGTGGCTATACCACGATTGTTCTGAATCGCATCTATAACTTGACGACCAATATTGGGATAACGATGGTCGAACTCTTCTTCGTTCCAACCACGAATTCCTGCAAGCACATGTAATGGACCGGCATGTTCGCAATCGGATCGCTTGGCAAAGCTAATGGCTTTATCAATTACCAATTGAGCTGTTAATGAAAGCGTCATTGACGTACTTAATTGTGAGAGTGAATGGGATTAGTCGTTTGACCCAAAGAGCTCGCCACCAAACTTGTCAAGTAGCTGGTTGTCGAGATCATTTGAAGTGAGAAGAGTGACCATTGCCGCAGCTTCAACTTCGGATTCGTCAACGTCGTCGCCAACGATTGTGTAGCTAAAGGCGATTGAACCAGTTTTGGAATCTTCCGAATCCATCCAAACACCACAAGAACCGATTTTGAAATCTTGGCCATCTACTGCAATCCACTTGAAAACTGCAGGCGTCAGAGGAACATTCATCACGAGTGGGCAGGTGAATCGGACAAGAGTTCCGTCATCACCAAAACCCTTAACAATCTCTACAAACATCACTGCCGATTCATGGCGCAAAACGAAGTCGCCGTCTTTATCAAGCTCTACTCGACCTAGTTGCGTAAGAATCCGTTGAACCTTGTTGCGAGTGTTATCAATTGCTGACATCTTGACCCCCTGAGTCGTCATTTCTATCTGAGTGAATATACATCGCCTATTTGGTCTTTTGTCAAGACGGATAGTAGAAAATAGCAATGGCTGTTTCTGACTTGGTTGCTGTTGGCTCTGGTCTGGCAACAATTGCTGCAGCCGCTGTGGTGTCCTTCCAACTGGTCTTGTTGAAACGACAACAAACTGACGAGTTTCTCTCAAGTTTCAATCAACG
>JBIIJW010000010.1:0-16760 GCA_044233525.1 Ilumatobacteraceae bacterium
TGGAAGGAGTACTCCACGGGGATCCCCATGGTCTCTAGTGTGCGAATTGTTTCTTTGCGCAACGATGATGCAACGTCGGTGGTGGTGAGATCGAAGAAGCCGCCTTCGTCGAGTGGCTGTGGTGCTTCGCCTCGCTTTGGTGGTGCAAAGTAGAAGTATTCAATGTCTGGTGCCAACAAGAACTCGTAGCCGTCAGCGCGAGCAGCATCAAGGTTGCGCTTCAACACTTGGCGAGGGTCTCCACTAAATGTGGTGCCATCCAAGTTGTGGATGTCGCAGAACACGCGAGCTTCCGCAGACTTTGAATCAACCCATGGCAGAACTTCAAAGGTGTTGGGGTCGGGGATGGCAAGAACGTCTGATTCTTCTGTACGCGAGTAGCCGTCAATGGAGGAACCATCGAAGGTCATTCCGTCATTAAGGGCGTTCTCTAACTCGGCCGGGCTGATGGCGAAGCTCTTCAGAGTGCCGAGCACATCGGTGAACCAGAGGCGCACTAAGCGCACTCCACGTTCTTCTACTGTGCGCAACACATAGTCGCGATGTTGATCAAGCATGTCGCTCACCTCTTCAGTCTGCCCGCGTCTCGGGCAATGGGCTACTTAAAAAGCGAAACGGGGGCCTTTCGGCCCCCGTCCCTCGTTGTTCTGGGGTTTCTGCGTTAGCCGCAGACGGTCTCGAGAATGAGGCGGGTGACCAAGTAAGGGTCACAGTTCGCATTCGGACGACGGTCTTCTGCATAGCCACGCTGGTCACGCTCGACCTGCCATGGGATACGTACAGATGCACCGCGGTTTGACACGCCGTATGAGTACTTGTTCCAAGGAGCAGTTTCGTGCTTACCGGTAAGGCGGCTCTGGATGTCGTGACCGTAGTTCTCAACGTGCTCAAGAACACGTGTTCCAAGCTTTTCGCACGCAGCAATAATTGCGTCGTAGCTCTCGCGCATTGCACGTGTGGAGAAGTTGGTGTGTGCACCGGCACCGTTCCAGTCGCCCTTTTCTGGCTTTGCGTCGAAAGAGATGACAACGTCATGATCTTCAGCAATGCGATGGAGCAACCAACGTGCGATGTACATGTGGTCTGACACGGTGAGTGCGTCTGCTGGTCCGATTTGGAATTCCCACTGACCAGGCATTACTTCTGCGTTTGTTCCTGAAATGCGCAAACCTGCATCGATACATGCCTGTGTGTGCTCTTCAATGATCTGACGACCAACAACGCGACCTGCGCCAACGCCGCAGTAGTACGGACCCTGTGGCTTTGGATAACCACCTACGGGGAAACCGTATGGAGTTCCGTCGAGGCGAAGCATGGTGTATTCCTGCTCAATGCCGTACCACATCTCTTGGTCCTTGTACTTTGCAGCTGCTGCTGCACATGCTGCACGTGTGTTGGATGGGTGTGGTTCACCAGTCTTTGCCAACAACACGTCGCACATCACGAGAACGTTCTTGCCACCACGGATGGGGTCTTGGCAATGGAACACGGGGCGAAGGATGCAGTCTGATGCATCGCCGCTTGCCTGCTCGGTGGAGGAGCCGTCAAAGCCCCACTCGTCCATTGGCATGTCGCCAATTGCGCCTGCGAAGTCGGGGATGACCTTTGTCTTTGAACGAAGCAGCGGAGTGGGCTGCGTACCGTCAATCCAGATGTATTCGGCCTGAATGGGCATGTGGGGTTCCTTTGCCTAAGGGGATAGATCCCGTTATTTACTCCCTACAGGATGTCACCTAGCCGTTTCTCTACCTTTTCCCGAATGTGAACGCTGTGTGAAACGGTGCCGGAATCAGAGGAAACCCTGATGGCTCAAGGGGATGAGAATTGGGCTGGTTAGCCTCTCATCGTGGCTTCTTCCCCAACTTTTGCCCCCGGTGCCGGCCTTCGCGTGGCGCTGTCTCAGCTGAACCCCATTGTGGGTGACTTGGCGGGCAACGAGAACAAGGTTCTGGCCGACTATGCCCGCGCTGTGCAAGAAGGCTGCCAGGTGGTGGTGTATCCCGAGTTAACCGTGACCGGGTATCCGCCTGAAGACCTGTTGTTGAAGAAGTCGTTTGTTCGGGACAACCGCTTGGCCGTCGAGCGAATTGCTGCGGCAACGAATGAGTGTGTTGCTGTTGTTGGGTTTGTCGATAGCGATCACGACGCGTTGTACAACGCAGTTGCATTGTGTCGCGCTGGAAGCATTTTTGGCGTCTACCGCAAACAGTTGTTGCCGAACTATTCGGTGTTTGATGAAGAGCGCTACTTCACACCCGGTGCGTCAATGTCCGATGGTCAACCAGCGGGAGTATTTACGGTTCACGGCGTGACAGTGGGCGTCTCTGTTTGTGAAGACATCTGGTACGCCAATGGTCCGGTGAAGGCACAAGCTGCACACGGCGCTCGAGTGTTATTGAATCTCAATGGATCGCCCTATCACCAAGGCAAGCACGACGAACGCGAAGCAATGTTGACGCAGCGCGCAACAGAAACAAAGAGCGCAATTGTGTACGTCAACCAAGCTGGCGCACAAGACGAACTTGTGTTTGAAGGGTCAAGCGTTGTCATTGCCGCGGACGGAACTGTTGCAGCTCGCCTCGCATCGTTTGATGCCGACTTTGCCGTTGTGAATGTGCACGCAGATGGAAATGTTGACAAAGGCGTTATCACTCCGTTTGAAGATGATCTTGATCGTGTGTATCGCGCGTTAGTTCTTGGAACTCGAGATTATGTTTTGAAGAACGGATTCACCGATGTCGTCATCGGATTATCGGGCGGTATCGACTCTTCCATCGTTGCCGCGGTCGCAGTAGACGCATTAGGTGCAGACCATGTGCATGGTGTTGCCATGCCATCGCGTTATTCAAGTCAGGGATCGCTTGACGATGCTGCGGCCTTAGCAACGGCGTTGGGCATCGACCATCGAGTGGTGTCTATTGAGCCCGCGTTTCAGGCGTATTTGGACATGTTGCAGCAATCGTTTGAAGGACGAGATCCAGATCTCACCGAGGAGAACTTGCAAAGCCGATGTCGCGGCACCACATTGATGGCGCTCAGTAACAAGTTTGGTTGGATGGTCTTGACGACTGGCAACAAGAGCGAGATGGCCGTTGGCTACTTCACCATCTACGGTGATTCTGCTGGCGGCTATGCCGTCATTAAAGACGTGTTCAAGACGCAGGTGTTTGCATTAAGTCGCCGTATCAACGAACGAGCTGGACGTGAAATTATTCCAGAAGCCGTATTGACAAAACCACCATCTGCGGAGTTGCGACCAGATCAACGTGACGATCAAAGTCTTCCTCCATACGAAGAACTAGACCCCATCTTGCGTCACTACATCGATGATGACATGGGAGTAATCGACATCATCGCCAAAGGGTTTAATGAATCTGTCGTGCATCGCATTGCACGGCTGGTTGACATCAACGAATACAAGCGACGTCAATGTGCGCCCGGTGTTCGTGTGTCTACAAAGGCGTTCGGAAAAGATCGACGAATGCCAATCACCAACGGCTATCGCGCAGATCGCGCATAAACCGTTATTGCACCAATAGTCATCGCTGCGAGTGCGGTTGCTGCTACGGCAGGACCAACAGGGCCCACGGAGTCGTACAAACGTGTGGCAACAGAGCTAAACACTGCGCGACCACATGTGCCGGCACCTACCGTGAGACCAAGTCCGATTCCCCCTGCAGTGGGAACAAGGTTTGCGGCCAACGGCAACATACTGACGAGTGCAAACTCGAATCCGGCGATGAAGACAATCAGCATCGGAATGGCGATGAACCACATGTGACTTCCGAAACTCATGGCGAAACCGGCAGCAACCATCAACAACACGCCGCGCCGAACACTAATTTCTTTGCCCCACGTGTCGGTGACGCGGCTAGAGCCAATGCTGGAGGCCAACTCAAAAACACCCATCGCAATGACCACTGCAATAAGGCCAGCACTAGTGAAGCCAAATTCATCTTCAAACCAGGGGCCAAATGTGATGCCAACACACTGTGATGCGCCCATCAGCATGAATGAACAAGCAAAGATCAGCCAGGCTGCAGGGGGAATTTTTCCGCGCACATGATCGTGTGCTGGGGCGTGTGCATCTTCACGAGGCAGACCATTGACGATGAAGAGACCAGACACCATGAGTGCAACAGCTCCCACGATGAACCCTGCTCGCCAAGAAATGAGGGCCGTAGCAAGTCCCATGATGGCGACGCCAATGAAGAGCGATAGCGCCCAAGAGGTTTCAATGATTCCAACAATGTGTCCGCGACGTTCGTATTCAACGTGGTCATTGACCCACACAATGAGTGATGTATCAAACAACACTTTTGACGCGCTTAATACAAACATGGCTACGGCAAACATGGCCACCGATGTTGAAAATGCAGCAAGAAAAACTGATGCGGTAATCAAGACAAGTCCTGCGGTCATGGCGACAAGTCGATTGGCGCGATCGACGTATCGTCCAACAATTGGCGACAGCAATCCGGCAAACTCACCAATGGTGAAGGCAATTCCAATCTCGGCAACTGAAACATCGAGTCCGCGTGCGATGACCGCGATAAATGGTGGAGCAAATCTGTAACACGCATTCGAGATGAGGCGTCCCCATACCAAACGGTTGACATTGCTCCGAACAACTGGCGCGTACGACGCGTCGACCCACCGTGCAAACACGGCTATAACTCTTCGCCTAATTCACCGTGTTCGAAAAGATCGACAACATCACCGATTTCAATAGGTGTTGAATGCCCTGGGCGCACGATGAAGTGGCACCCACCCAGATTGGCGATGCGAGTGTCGGGTACTCGGTGCGCACGGCGCATCACTCGAATGACGCCAGCATGTGCGATACACAGCACTTCGCTTCCTGCAAACTGTTCCGCAAGGTCGAATAGGGCAGCAGACACTCGCTGAACGATGGACTCATCGGTTTCAAACCCAGGTGGGCGTTTCTGTTCATCGAGGTATCCGGGCCAGTCACGCTCTATTTGATGATGTGTGAGACCCTGCCACTCGCCAACATCTGTCTCGCGAAGACGGGTATCTGGTGGAAGAAGTCCGACACCAAGACCATTGGCGATGATGGTGGCAGTGAGATGCGCTCTGCGAAGATCGCTAGAGACAATGGCATCAAACATGCCCAACTTTTCTGCCGCGCGGCGAGCTTGTTCGTATCCAAGGTCGGTGAGTTCAATGTCGGCTTGACCCTGCCAACGACCCATTGCATTCCATTCACTCTGTCCATGTCTCAGCATGAGGATGCGCGTTGGGGTGGTCACTATTCCATTGTAGTTAACGGCCTCGGCGGTTTGACTTTGCTACTCCGTAATGGCGGCAATAATTTCGTCAAAGACAGAGTCAGCAAGGGTTTTCATCTCATCGTCTGTGCGGTCTTGAATTGGATGCGCCGTAAAGACTCTTTTTAGAGAAGGGAAACCGAGCGCTTCAGACTGTGCGTCTGCAGCCGAGATGAACTCAGAAGATGCAACAAACACTCCTGGAACTCCTCGAATTTCTAAATCTGCGATGTCGTGCACACTGCACGTCGTACAGCTGCCTCAATCAGCGAGGGCTTCAATCACCAATGTGCACTGAGTGGCAATCTCATGTCGTAAGTCGACGGGTGCTGGCTTGGTGAAGGTTGGCTTGGAGAAGCGAAGAACTTTTGCTCCGTGGTCTTCGAGACGTTCTTGCAGTCGATCGAGGAAGACATTGCCGCGGGGCTTTGAGATATCGAGAAGACCAATTGTGTGGCCCTTGATGGACTGTGGGCGAGCGAGGAGGTGGCGAGTTGCAGGTGTGGATTCGTTTGTCGGATCCAAGATGGTGATGCCAGTTCCCATATCGCTCAGTATGTCATGTTTTGCAACAGGGCTATGCGCTCACCGTTCGTGTGACTGGGTCGCTGCCAATCTTTCCGTTGGCCCATCCCGCTATCACTGAGGAGAACAAGCCAGCTCCACCACCAGCAAAGGTGAGCAATAACCCACCTGGTCGAAACTTTGGCAGCGTTGCATCACTGAGGTGTTGAGGAATTCCCTCGGCCATGTCTCGTGCACCGCGAATGAGTTGAGACCCATGAACCATTGATCGTTGTGTGATTTCGTCTACCAATCGATCTCGGTCCCATCCAGCTTCAGCAAATACTCGGCCGTGGTCGGGACTGACCGTCAAGATGGCATCAAATCCAAGGACGAGTTTTGGATGGTGCACTGTTTGTAAACAAGCGACAAATGAGTTGGCAAGTTCATCTGGCGTGCGAGCAAGTTGGTCAACGATGCAACGCGGACCTTCACCTGCAAAGACTGTGACCGCATTTGTGCCGTTGGGAATTCCACGTGCGGAAGCCAACGACGTGAAGGGTGAGTTCTCTTCGTCTTCTGCAAAACAAAATGAGATTTTTCCTGGATTGCCGTGAGTGGCGCGATCCACTTCACCTGGACGACCACCACCAACATTTCGAATAGTCAATTGAACTGCTCGACCAATGGTGTTATTTGCTCGGTTGCCTTGACCAAAAGCGTTGATGCCGGAATTCATTCCGATTGCACGTGTACCAGGACCATTGCACACGATGACTGGGCCAACAGGCATGGTGGTAGCCAACACTCCGTGCATGTTGAACTCGTCGTTGCACACTGCTTCAAGCGCTGCAATTACCCACGGAAAATACTCCGGCAAACAGCCAGCCATCACTGCGTTGATCGCAATTTTTTCAACAGTGAGTTCAACGAGGTTTGGTGGCGCAACGGCAACTACGTCGTGCGGCGCACGTGTTGTTCCTGTCAACATTCTGAGTACTCGTTCTCGAGTCGGCGGGATAACAGGCAATCCGTCAGTCCAGCCACGCGCGTACATCGCCTCGAACTCATCTTCAGCTGAGGAGAATTCAACGGTTCTAGATGTCACCGACGACCCGGTAAATAATGCGCGAAGTGCGTCTACTTTGTCTGGGTCAACACTCATTGATCCACATCCAGGACGCGTGAGAGGAAGTTCCTCGCCAAGATTCTGCATGCCAGTGATGCGTTGCCAATCAAGTTTTGACCAACCGATGGTTCGCTCTACTTCTTTACCGTTGCGCACGACGATGAGAGTGGGAACAGTTTCAATGTCGTGGTGCCACGACATTGACAAATCACCATCTAGTCGTGAGTTGACATCAACTCCGTAGGTGGGGTCGTCTTGTGTGAACACCGTGAGTGGCATTGACCCTTGAGCTATTTGTGTCAGCAGTGGCTCCACCATCTGGCAGGTGGCGCATTCACGTTTTGCAATGACAACCAGTCCGTCGGGTAATTGCGCAGCAGAAGACATACCCGTGACCATAGTCCTGCTTGAAGCTCTGTTTCGCTGTCGTCGTTAGGCTGATGGACGGAGGCGTACGAGTACCTGGTGGGCTTCGCTGTCTTCAACACAGTCGGAATAGGTGACCCCTATTCGGCGGGTTCGATTCCCGTCCGCCTCCGCCAATCACCAGCGAGATCCGGGAACCCGAACGTCGCCCTGCCGTTTTGTGAATCCAATCTTGTCGAGACACATCGCAAGTGGAAGCGCATGCTTGCGAGTGATATCGAGAGCATCACGTAATTGAGACATGGTGAATCCACCGGGAGATGTCGTCCACAGTTTTTCTAATTGAGGACGCAGGGCATGAAGAACATCGACGTGAAATGCAATGAAGTCATGTTCAAAGACGATTCCTTTGTTCACGAGCAACCTGATGATGTTTCGATCCAACGTCTTTGTGTCTGGGGTTCGTATTCCATTCTGGTGAAACATTTCTACATATGGATGCTGAAGAAGCGGATCGGCGGTGTTGTTGTGTCGGACAAGTCCGTCGGCAACAACAAACTGCTTGTTGTTGTGAACGAGTTCTCGTTCTGATTCGCTCAAAACAGAGATGTCAAGCGATCCGTTCACTGAAATTTGTGACGTCAAGGCATTGATCGCGCGTTGAAATTCATTCTCTGTACAGACCCATCGCCCGAAGCGTGGGGTTAACAGCACACCGGTTAAGCGCTGTGCTTCTTCAACTGTGACAAATCCGCGCTGCTCCAGCTGGCTCTCTATGGTGCCGGTTGGTTGCGACTTGCCAAGCCGTTGTTTCGGGTCAACATCAAGAATGACCCCTCCGCCGATGGTGATGTTGCTTCCTGTTTCGCGCAACAAGAATCTGTCTTTCGGAGTGAGCGCAAGTGGTTCAGCAAAGCGAATACGAACAGCCTGCGACTCGCCTGCAGCAATTGATGTCGCACCGATCAATCTCATTGATGCAGATTGCGCATTCGTTCCAATATGAACCATGAAACTTCCACGATGGGTGACTGGTTTATCAAGAGTGGCGAGAGTGTCTAATTGTCCGTCAAAGACTGTTGTGGTGTGCCATTGGCCGTTAACAACCAGTGCATCTCCGCGGCGAAGTTGGTGAACTTCAATTCCTGAGAGGTTCAATGCGCATCGTTGTCCTGAGTGTGTGTGCTGTTGCTCTGCGCCGTGTATATGGATGTTGCGAATGCGAGCAACTTCTCCCGTGCGCACAACTGTGACGTCGCTCCCAATGTGCAAACCATTTCCTTCAACGGTTCCTGTTACAACGGTTCCGGATCCCTTGATTGTGAAAACGCGATCAATGAACAATCGTGAACGTGTCTCGTCAACATGAAGAGATGTTTTCTCCACGGAGTGTTCAAGTTGTTGAATCAATTCGTCTAGACCCTCGCGACTTTTTGCAGAGGTGCGAATAGTTGGGCTCCATGAAATAGAGGATGTAGCAATACGTTGGGAAATTTGAAGCTCGCGTTCGTGAAGCGTGTTGTTGTCGACTTTGTCGCATTTAGTGAGCGCAATCACTCCATGCCGAACTCCAAGTACGTGGAGAATTCCAAAATGCTCTTCGGTTTGAGGCTTCCATCCTTCAGCTGCGTCAACCACCAGAAGAGCGATACTCACACCACTGACTCCGGAGATCATTGTGCGAATAAAGTCTGAATGACCAGGCACATCAATGAAACTCAACACCGTTCCGCGAGAGGTTGCAACGTGTGCAAAGCCGAGGTCAATCGTGAGGCCTCGACGCTTTTCTTCTTCTAGTCGATCAGGGTCAACACCAGTCAAGGCGTTGACGAGTGAAGACTTTCCGTGGTCCACATGACCAGCTGTGGCGATGAGAGCCATCATGTCACGAGATGTGCTGAAGAGCCTCGATGATGACGTTGTCGTCATCTTCAGCGATGGTGCGTAGGTCTAAAAATGTTTTGTTCTGGGAGACTCGCGCAATGATGGGGATGGAATTTTTTCGAAGTAAATCTTGATAATCGCCATGTAGTTCAATTGCAATCGACGGAACATCAACGCCCGACGCGGAACCCGCACCAATCACCGAATGAGTAGCAGTAACGGACCCAACTCCCGCGCGCTCGACAATTCGTTCTGCGCGAATCCGCAAAGTGGAAACTGGTGTTGTCATCATCTTCCAGAAGGAAATATCCGTAGCTACGGTTCGATTGGCATAAGACAAAAGGACATGTTGCAGTGGAGCAAGAACATGCGCACCTGGTCGTAATGCTCGCATCAGCGGGTGATTGGCGCATTTTTCCACTAACTCCCGAGACCCAGCAATGATGCCGCATTGTGGGCCACCGAGAAGTTTGTCCCCACTGAAGGTAACAAGCGATGCACCATCGAGGAGAGATTGTCGAGCTGCTGGTTCGTGTGCCAGCCACTGTGGCACACGCTCTTCGGTCTTCGTTAACCATGGACATGTGTTGTCGAGCAATCCTGAACCAATGTCAACAACAACTGATACAGGCAGTGTGGCAAGTTCGGTAGTTGTTGTTTCAGAAGTAAATCCACTCATTGAAAAATTTGAGGGATGAATCTTCATCACAAAAGCAACATCGTTGCGCTTGGAAGAAATTGCTTTTTCGTAATCACGAAGGCGGGTTTTGTTGGTTGTTCCAACATCCACAAGGCGAGCACCAGATTGTTCAATAACTTCAGGAATTCTGAACCCTCCGCCAATCTCCACGCTTTCTCCGCGCGATACAACAATGTCTCGCTGTTCCGCTAGTGCGGAGGCAACCAGCATGACTGCCGCGGCATTGTTATTCACCACGATGGCCGCCTCTGCGCCAGTGAGCAATGAAATGAGTTGCGAAATGCCGGTGTGGCGCAGACCACGACGTCCATCAGCAAGATTGAATTCAAGATTGCTTGGTCGTCCAGTTGTTGAGGTTGCTATTGGTGCTCGTCCGAGATTTGTGTGCAACACAACGCCAGTTGCGTTGATGACATCTTGAATTAGATCGCGTTGAAATTCTTGCGCGTAGCCACGGGCGATCTCTTCTGCCAACTTGGGATTAGACCCAATTGCGCGTCGCGCACAATCAACCAAGACAACATGCGGTAAGTCAAAAGAAGAGGAAAGCGAGCGCGCCAGAGAATCAACAGATGGTGGGCGACTTTCTGAATCCAACATTGGCATCAACCTAGTAGTTTCAAATTCATGGACTCCACTGGACACAGCATCAAGCTGACGGAATGGACATCGTGCGGCGGATGTGCAGCAAAATGGGGCGCATCCTTGCTGTCGGAGTTAGTGCATGAGATTCCTGCAGGAATTGATCCTTCTTTATTAGTGGGACTTGCACCATTTGATGACGCTGCCGTGTACCAAGTGTCTCCCGATGTTGCTCTCGTGAGCACCACCGACTTTTTCCCACCACTCGTGGACGACCCTGCAGATTTTGGCGCTATTGCCGCGGCGAACGCATGTAGTGATGTGTTTGCAATGGGTGGTCGTGTTGTACTTGCCGTCAACATCGCTGCTTTTCCAGAAGAGTTGCCTCGCGACGTCATTAGTCAGATTTTTGCTTCGGCGGCCGACGTTGTCCGTGAAGCGGGCGGAACAATTGCCGGTGGGCATACCATCCGTAATCCAGAACCAATCTTTGGCTTGGCTGTTCAAGGCGTTGTGAACCCCAACAACATCTTCAGGAAATCTGGAGCACTCGCTGGTGACATCGCACTGTTATCAAAGCCACTCGGAACCGGTGTCGTGACGGCGGCCGGAACAGACGCAGAAAAAAGAACCGCTATCGCAGGAATGCGAACCTTGAACAGGCGAGCAGCCGAATCTCTTCAAGAGGTCCACGAGGCGGTTCATGCAGTGACCGACGTGACGGGATATGGACTTGCAGGTCACGGCTGGGAGATCGCTGACCGCTCTGGTGTATCCCTCGTGATTGATACGGCGAATCTTCCTTTGTACGACGGTGCACTTCGTCTTGCACAAAGTGGTCATCGCACAGGTGGTGATGCGCGAAATCGACTGTACGTCGAGGGGCGCATCACGATTTCTGCTGATGATGCTCTTGTCGCCCTGTGTTTTGATCCGCAGACGTCCGGTGGTTTGTTGGCTTCGGTGGCCCCAGACAGCGTGCGGGACTTGGTGTCGTCTGGTTTGTGGACACGAGTAGGAGAATTTGTCGACGCCACACCAGGCATTGTCCTTCGATAAATCACGACCGATACCATGCTCACCGTGGCACATCTTCGACTTTTTGCACAGGCTCGTGAGGCGGCCGGAACAAATGCAGCAGAGTTTTCAGGCGTCACGGTGGCAGAGGTTCTACAGAAAGCGGCCTCGCAGTTTGGTCAAGGTTTTTCTGATGTCGTGTCAATGAGCAAAGTGTGGGTGAATGGTGAAGAGGTGCCACTGTCTCATCCCGTGGGCGATAATGATGAGGTAGCGGTTCTTCCGCCCGTCTCTGGAGGCATGTAATGGCAGATGATCAATCACGCACCGTGGCTGATATTCGTGCTGAACGCAATGCGTTACAAGGCGAAGAAGACGCAATTTCTTTTGTTCGTCGACTTGCTCAAGGTCGGTTGGATTTAGTGCGGGATGAACAGCGTCGACGCGCAAGTGGTGCTGAACAAGGAAGTGCATCGTTCACTGATCGGTTAGCTGATGTTTTCGGACAACAACATGGTGGCGGTAGTGCACGTCCGCCACGTGAAACAAATGTTGCTGCCGATCATCCGCTGGTGTTGGAACTCGATGAGCTGTCACAGCATTTTCAATTTGAACAACTAGAGAACTTGGACGACTCGGCACTTGACGAATTGGGTGATGCACTTGCATTGTTTGAAAAAACATGCTCGCAGAAGCGTCATGATTTGTTCGAGCGTATCGATGCACTCACCGCAGAACTTGTTCAGCGAGTTCGTGAGGGCGGCGCTGGCTCAGTGGTGAAGGATCAGTAAGCCATGGCTCTGCGTCCTGGAGAAGCGTTGCAAGACGTTGGTGAGTTCATTCGTCATCAACGAGAGAGCGCACAGAAAAGTATTCGCGACCTTGCGCGCTCTGCGGGAGTATCAAATCCATATCTCTCACAAATTGAACGAGGTATTCGCAGACCGTCGGCAGACATCTTGCAGCAGATCGCACGTGCGCTGGAGATTTCAGCTGAGACGCTCTATGTGCGTGCTGGGATTCTTGATGGCGCACCACCAGAAACCAGCACGGTTCCTGAAGCAATCGCATCTGACGAAAAGCTCACCACTGAACAGAAGCAGAGTTTGCTCTCGGTGTATCGATCGTTTGTATCCAGTTATGAGGCAACCACCTCTGCTGAAGGGAATGACGGCGCCTCTAGATAGGTTGAACTACGCATGCGTCGTGTAGCCATCCTCTCGCTTCACACCTCGCCACTGGCCCAACCAGGAGTCGGCGACGGTGGCGGCATGAATGTGTATGTCCGCGAACTGGTCTCAGGTTTGGCCCATGCTGGTATCGACTGCACTACATACACGCGAGCATGGCGAGATGATCTGCCGGCCGAGATTTTGGTAGAGCCAAATCACAAAGTCGTGCATATTCCCGCCGGCGCCCCCGACATGCCCAAAGACAATCTTGTAGATGTTGTTCCACAGTTCACCGATGGAGTTCTGCAACACATTCGCGCCAACGGCGGAACCGATGTTGTGCATGCCAACTACTGGCTCAGTGGTCTTTCGGGTCACTCCATCAAGCATGAATTGAACATTCCACTTGTTAGTACTTTCCACACCTTTGCCCGCGTGAAAGCACTGGGGGGAGACCCAGAGTCGGAGCTCCGTGAACAAGCAGAAACTGAAGTGATTGGTTGTTCCGACGCCATCTGCGTGAGTTGCACCGAAGAAGAACGTCAGTTCATTGAGCTATACGGAAATCCGCCCGGGCAAATTGAAATCGTTGCGCCTGGGGTTGAGCATGCATTTTTCGCGCCGGGCGACAAACGAGGTGCCCGCAAAGCACTCGATCTCGGCGATGGTCCTGTGTTGTTGTTCGTTGGCCGCATCCAACCGTTGAAAGGCACAGACGTTGCTGTTCGTGCGCTTGCCGCATTGGGCAGGAAGAACGCAACACTGCTGATTGTTGGTGGTGCAAGCGGAGTTGAAGGCGAGAGAGAAATCGCCCACGTTCATTCGTTAATTCAAGAGTTTGGTCTTGAATCACAAGTTCGATTTGTTGCGCCACAAGCACACCACATCCTCTCCACGTACTATCGCGCCGCAGACGTCGTGCTTGTCCCGAGTCGCAGCGAAAGTTTCGGCTTGGTTGCGCTTGAGGCGGCCGCATGTGGAACACCCGTGGTGGCAAACGCTGTCGGTGGATTGTTAACAATCGTCGAGCATGGTCGCACGGGTTTCCTCGTGGCAGATCGACAACCAGAAGTTTTTGCGCGTCATATTGCACAGATCTTGGATGACCCTGCATTGTCAGCTCGACTGTCCATGCAAGCATCAGAGCGGGCGCGCGGTTACACATGGAGTTTTGCGGCTGCGCGTTTACGTCGTGCATACGCAGATCTCACCTCTCGCGACAGAGTGGTGTGCAAGTAACGCCATGAGTGAACTGTTTGGTGCACACGAGCTAGACACGCTTGAAGGCCATATCACTCACTGGTTGTTGTCTATGAAAGAACGCAACGAGGCAATTGTGGCGGTCGATCGTGGCGATATCGGCGAGCGTCGTTGGTATGTGCGAATGCGTGGCGAAGAGAAGGAGTTCACCACGGTGTGGCTCACACTTGGTCAACGCACGCTTCGATACGAAACGTATGTCATGCCTGCTCCTGAAGAAAATGCCGAGCAGTTGTACGAACACATTCTTCGACGTAACGAATCATTGGTCGGAGCCCATTTCTCTATTGGTATTGAAGACGCCATCTTCTTGCGCGGCGAACTGCCTTTACGCCTTGTGGAGGAAGAAGAACTCGACCGCGTGATCGGAACCTTGTATGCCACCGTGGAACGTGTGTTCCCCGTCATCATCCGTATCGGTTTCGCTCGTCATTTCGCCTAGCTGCACCTTCCAGCGCGTACAGCCTGTGGTGCACATCGTGTATGTCAGGCGGGCTGGTCGGGGAAGCCAGTTCCGTCCTGGCACCCCCACGATTAGTCTCATGGAATGTCTCGTGCGCGATTAGTCATCATTGGTGGAGGGAATATGGGCACCGCTCTAGTAGGCGGGCTCATCCACGGTGGCTGGAATCCATCAACAATCACGGTGGTGGAGATCGATTCCGCAAAGCGTGCCGCGTTGGAAGCCGTGTACGGCGTACAAACGAGTGACCAGATTGTTGAAGCAGATGGTGCGCTGATTGCCGTAAAACCAGCCGACGCCGTTGCAGTTTGTGCCTCGGCTGTTACTGCAGGTGTCCCGCGAATTCTCTCGATCGCAGCGGGTGTTTCGGTATCGGCACTTGAAAAGGCTTCGGGTGCATCGGCTGTTGTTGTCCGGGCCATGCCAAACACTCCGGCGTTAGTGCGTGAAGGAGTCACTGCCATCTGCGGAAGTAGCGCGTGTAGCGAAGCGGATTTTGAGTGGGCCGAATCGGTACTCACCGCTGTTGGAGTTGTGGTGCGAGTTCCCGAATCTCAAATGGATGTTGTCACCGCAGTTGCAGGTTCTGGTCCTGGCTACATCTTTTTATTGGCCGAAGCACTTCTCGACGCAGCCACCGCACATGGACTGCCCGCAGATGTTGCCGACACCTTGGTGCGTCAATTGTTTCGTGGTGCCGGAGTTCTGTTGGCCGAATCCACAGAAAGTCCAGCAACTCTGCGTGAAAGAGTCACCTCACCAAATGGCACCACCGCGGCCGGTCTTGCACAATTCGAAGCTGCAGGACTTCGTGAAACTGTGAACAAAGTCGTGGCTGCCGCTGCTGCTCGCAGTGCAGAGATTGGCCAATCGACGTCCTGAATTCACCTCATGAAGAGTTGTGATTTTCGGGTCACCTCGGTGTAGGGTTTGTGACACAGGTCACCGGAGATGGGCAACCGCATCCGGGAGTCGCGCTCAGAAATGAGCAGCGCCGAAAGGGCTGGTGCCGTCGGGGGGTTGGCACCGGCCCTTTTCGTTTTCTCCGGTTCAGTGAATTCCTGCAACGTTGCACCAATATCGTGAATGCATGCATTCGCACATTTCTTTGCTCACTGACTACGGACTACACGATGAGTTCGTTGGCGTTGTAAAAAGCGTGATTGCAGACATGGCACCACACGTTCGCGTCATAGATCTCACGCACGGCATTGCTCCGTTTGATGTTCGTGCAGGTTCCTTGGCGCTTGCACGTGCAGTGCAATATGTTCCGGCTGGAATTGTGATTGCAGTTGTTGACCCTGGAGTTGGTTCAACTCGTCGTGCAATCGCAGTAGAAGTAGCAGGCGGCAAGGGTATTTTCCTCGGACCAGACAACGGTTTGTTGGCATCTGGAATTGCAATGGCTGGCGGTGCAGATCGCGCGTTTGAATTGACAAATACTGAATTGCATCTCGATGCTCCAGGTGCAACATTCGCTGGCCGTGATGTGTTCGCACCAGTTGCGGCGTTCTTGGCAAATGGTGGCGCGATTGAAGAAGTGGGTCGCGAGATTGATACCGCAAGTGTGATGCCTGGTCTTGTTCCTGTCGCATCGGATGAATCACATCCAACGTATGGAGATGGTCTTCGCACCGAAGTCACGTGGGTGGATGCGTTTGGTAACTGTCAACTAAATGTGGGGCCAGAAGACGTGCAGCACTTTGGGCCAGTTCTTCGTCTTGTTGTTGGCGACGATGTTCGCAGCGCACGAATCGTGAGTCATTACGCCGATATCGACGGGGGAGCAATCGGTGCAGTGGTTGATTCTTATGGAATGCTGGCCCTGTCAGTAGACAGAGGGTCAGCGGCCGAAGCGCTCCGTTTGTCAGCGGGAGATGCGGTTTTGGTCTTTGCGGGGGAAAGCGGCTCCACCTCATTCGTGACCTTGCGGTAATCGCTGTAAGGTCATAAACGTGCGCCCCGCCACCACCCTCACCATTGCCCTCCTCATCGGCGTCATCATGGCTGCCGGAATCGTCAACCTGTTGATGCTCAGGTAAGTCGGCTGTTATGAATCTCGCGCACATCATCGACAATCATCCCGATGATGCGCTCGCTCTCATCAGTCGTGGTCGGCCCACCACATATGGCCAGTTACGAAATCAAGTGGCATCTATGCGCGGAGAGTTGCAACGACTCGGTGTTTCTAAAGGTGATGTTGTTGTGTTGTTATGCGGCAACAGTCGCTACTTCGTTGTGTCGTATTTAGCCACCATTGGAATTGGCGCGGTTGTTGCGCCATTGAATCCAACAAGTCCTGCCCCTGAGATCGAGAGTGAAATGTTGGCTGTTAAGCCAACGGCGATTGTTATTGAACCTGCTGCGTTCGCCGCGTGGAAGCAGATTCCAA
>JBIIJW010000139.1:0-4518 GCA_044233525.1 Ilumatobacteraceae bacterium
GGCTGCGTTGCCACTCACGGGCACGAAGACCATGTTGGTGGCTTGCAATTCCTTTTACGTGAGTTGGAATTTCCTATCTATGGCTCTGCGGTCACATTGGGGCTTGCGCGAAACCGCATTGAAGAAGCTGGTTTGCTGAAAAACACGGACTTGATCACTGTTCGCGATGGTGAACGCATTTCAATTGGTCCGTTTGATGTTGAGTTCTTGCCCGTCACACACTCGGTTCCACATGCACACGCCATCATCGTGCACACACCCCAAGGTGTCATTGTTCATTCCGGCGACTTCAAGCTTGATCTGACACCCGTGGATAACCGTCGTACTGATCTTGCGCGACTTGGTGAATTGGCATCAACGGTGGGAATCCGCTTGTTGATGTGTGACAGCACGAACGCAGAAGAACATGGTCATGCGCCAAGCGAGCGCAGTGTTGGCGCAGTGTTGCGTCAATTGTTTTGGGAACACCGTGACCGCCGCATCATCACCGCATCATTCGCAAGCCATATTCATCGTGTACAGCAAGTGATTGAGGCAGCAGTTGACCACAATCGCAAAGTCTGCCTCATGGGTCGGTCTATGCAGAAGAACATTGCGTTGGCAATTGATTTGAAACTCATCAATGTTCCTCCCAGCGTGTTTGTAGATGTGGAACAGGTCGACGAGTATGCACCGGAAGACATCTGCATTATTTCCACAGGATCACAAGGCGAGCCAATGTCTGCGTTGTCGTTATTGTCACGCGGTGAAAGTAAGTGGTTCACTGTTGGTCAACACGACACCATCATTCTGTCTAGTCATGCAATTCCCGGCAATGAAGGCAACGTCAATCGCGTCATTGATGGTCTCATGCGTGCGGGCGCAAAAGTTGTGCATAGTGGTATCGCTGATGTCCATGCCACTGGGCACGCACAGGCCGACGAGTTGAAGACGTATCATTCCATCCTTCGACCCGAATGGTTTGTTCCTGTGCATGGCGAGTTCCGCCACATGCGCGCGCACGCTGAATTAGCTGTTGTGATGGGCGCAGACCCAAGCCATGTGTTGCAAGCAACCGATGGTGATGTTCTTGAGTTAACAGACGAGGGGCTGGCGTTCTCGGGGAAAGTTCCTGCGAACTATTTGTTTGTTGATGGAATTGTGGGCGATGTTGGTCAGGGAGTTCTTCGAGATCGACGTGTGTTGGCCGAAGAAGGTGTGGTGGTCATCGTTGCAACTGTCGATGCGCATAACCATCGCGTCATCACGGGTCCAGAAATCATCACGCGCGGTTGGGTGTATGCGCCTGAAGCGGACAATCTTCTTGATGAGGCAGAGGCCCATGTTGAGCGCGCACTGGTGAAAGCACTGGACGAAGGTGTTGTCGATATCGATGCTTTAGAGCGCGAGGTGCGTCGCGCCGCGGGCAAGTTCGTCAACGAGCGAACAAAGCGCCGACCCATGATTGTCCCCGTGGTGATGACCACATAGGCCACGAAAGCCAAGCCCCGTGGGGGTATCCCGAACACCCGTTCACCCCACTAGTACCGTTTGAGGCATGTCTGGCAAGGGTTCTCGTTCGTCTTCTGGCGGCTCGAAAGGGTCGTCCCGTGGTGCTGTGAAGACGCCACCAAAGGGAAATAAGCGTCCCGCTGCAAAGTCTGGAGGGGACAGCGCCTCTGAGTCCGCGCGCGAAATTGTTCGTGGCCGCGAAGTGGAGTTCTGGGGAATCGGCCTTATCAGCACGGGCATCGTGTTGGTGCTGTCTATGTATTTGCAAATGGCAGGCCCATTGGGTCGAGGTATCGACACCATGTTTGGGTGGTTGCTTGGTCTTGGCCGTTTCGCACTCCCGGTTGTCGTTGTTGGCATTGGTGTTGCCATGGTGCGTCGTCGAAGCGTGGAACATCGCATTCGATTGGCTATTGGTTGGACTGTTGTTGTTCTGGCAATTCTCGGTTTGCTGCATGTTGTCAATGGCGCCAACAAAATCGTTGCTGATGTTGACGCCATGTCTCAAGCAGGTGGTTGGTTCGGCGCAATAGTTGGTGAACCACTGGAATCAACATTGAGTTGGGCCGGAGCATTGGTGGTGTTGTTCGCACTCGGCCTAGCCGGTGCCATGTTGGTCACAGACACCACGGTTCCCGAACTCATTGCAATCGTTCGTCAATGGTCAAACAAAGCGGGCGGCAAAGCTGCTTCTGCTGCACGCACTGCAACGTTGAATCGTGACCGTGGCTCGTATGACGATCTCGTTGAAGTTCCTGGTGAAGAGAATCGCCCACGGATGCCGAAGAAGCCAAGCATCTACGACGCCGCCGACGACGAAGACCTTGCTCCTCAAAAAGACAAGCCTGCACGCAAACCACGCATCGCGCCAACTGATGCGAAGACCCCAGAGTTCGTGGGTAAACCAGGGACGAAGTCCAAGAACAACAATGAAGAATCTTCTGCACCTGCAGTGTCGTCAACGCCGGGGTCGTGGACTCTGCCGCCAACAGACATTTTGGGTCTCACTGAAACTTTTCAAGTCGACAAAGCTCGTGTCGCTGAACGCGGTCGTTTGCTTGAAGAATCGCTCGCGTCGCACGGAGTGGAGACACGTCTTGTTGGAATGACTGTTGGTCCAACGGTCACGCGATTTGAACTTGAATTGGGCTCAGGCGTGAAAGTCGCAAAAGTCACCAGCTTGAACCGCGACATTGCGTACTCAATGGCCGCCACAGACGTTCGAATTCTTGCGCCGATTCCAGGCAAGTCGGCCGTTGGTGTGGAAGTGCCGAATGAATCACGTCAGCTGGTGTCGTTGGGAGACCTCATGGTCAGCGCCGAAGCTCGCGCTGCAACACATCCGTTAGACGTTGCTGTTGGTAAAGACATTGCTGGTCGCGCTGTGTTTGTGAACTTGGCCAGCACGCCGCACATGCTCATCGCAGGTGCAACAGGCGCAGGTAAGTCAAGCGGTATCAACTCCATCTTGACATCGTTGTTAATGCGCAGCACGCCAGATCAAGTGCGCCTCATTCTCATCGACCCGAAGCAAGTGGAAATGGGGCAGTACGCGCGATTGCCGCACCTTCTCACTGCGCCAGTGACCAACCCAAAGAAGGCCGCAAACGCTCTTGGTTGGGCCGTGAAAGAAATGGAACGCCGTTATGACCTCTTGGTGGAGGTCGGATTCCGCGACATCGGTGGCTACAACGCAGCGTTCGACAAAGGCGAAATCAACGACCCGAATGCCGAAGAAGGCACCAAGAAGTACGAGCGATTGCCGTTCATTGTTGTGGTGGTCGATGAATTGAACGACCTCATGATGGTGGCGGCACGCGATGTTGAAGAGTGCATCACGCGCATTGCACAAAAGGCTCGTGCTGTTGGCATTCACCTCATTGTTGCCACGCAGCGTCCGTCGGTCAACGTCATCACGGGTGTTATCAAGGCCAACATTCCTGCGCGTATGGCTTTTGCGGTGAGCAGCTTGACCGACAGCCGAGTCATCTTGGACCAGCCTGGCGCAGAGAAGCTTGTTGGCAAAGGCGACATGTTGTTAATGCCAGGCAACACCAACGTGCCGCAACGTATTCAGGGCTCATGGGTAGACGAGGAAGAAGTGCGCAAAGTTGTTGCACACTGGCGTCGTCAATCGCCAGAAGTTGTCTACGTGTCTGGCATTGAAGGCGAAGAAGGCGGAGGTTCATCGTCTTCTGGAAATGGTCCATTGTTTGGCGGATCGGGAAGTGAAGACGATCTCATCCGACAGGCAATTGATGTTGTGGTTCGATCAGGTCTTGGTTCAACATCCATGTTGCAACGCAAGCTGAAAGTGGGCTTCGCCCGCGCCGGTCGCATCATGGATGAACTGGAAGAGCGAGGAATCGTTGGTCCGGCACAAGGCTCAAAGCCGCGAGATGTTCTAATGACAGTTGAGGAACTCGAAGCATCGGAGGGCTGACATGGCTACATCGGCATTAACGCAGGTTTGTGACGGATTGTTTTTTCCTGAAGGGCCAGTGGCAATGCCGGATGGTTCCGTCATTGTCACAGAAATGTTCGGGTCACAGCTCACGCGAGTGTCTCCCGATGGAACCAAGTCAACTGTTGCAAACATTGTCGGGCTTCCGAATGGATTAGCTCTTGGTCCTGGCGGGTATCTCTATTTGTGTAACAACGGTGGTGCGTTTACTCCCATGGAATTGGGTGGACTTGTTTATCCTGGCGAATTCGACCCAGACAAGTACATCGGTGGCCGCATTCAACGAGTTGATATCAACACCGGCGAAGTGATCGACCTGTACACGCATTGCGGCGACAATGCGTTGCGTGCGCCAAACGATTTGGTGTTTGATGAACACGGCGGATTCTGGTTCACCGATCACGGCATTCGTCATCACCGCACCGCCGATCGCACGGGTATCTATTACGCAAAAGCAGACGGATCATTTATTGAAGAAGTCGTGTTCCCGGTTGATTCACCAAACGGAATCGGTTTGTCGCCAGACGGCACACGTGTGTACTGGGCGGAAACGCACACTGGTC
>JBIIJW010000140.1:0-4490 GCA_044233525.1 Ilumatobacteraceae bacterium
TTTGGAATCCTGTATGGAAAATATGTGGACCGTAAACATGCACCATCACGCCATTCGAACGCCGTTCAGTGTGTGCGTTCCCCGCAACATGGGAGCGTCCGTCGACCACCCATGAGGCGATGCCTGCTTCAGCTAACTGCCGAGCAACAACTGCGCCAGAGAACCCGGCACCAACTATGACGATGGATGCTGTCACCCGTGAAACGCTAGTTGTTTAGTGACTCATCCACGGGGCACACAGGCCGTCGAGATCACGAACTTCAATGCGGTCACGGTTTTCATACGTGACTTGGTTCTTTGGATCTGGCCGCAATTTGAACACGCGGAATGACATCTCGGTGGTATCGACACTGAGGATGCGACCAATTAACGGGTCACCTAATTCAAGAATGATCTTGATGGTTTCCAACGCCTGAATAGAACCGATAATCCCAGGCAGAACTCCCAAGACGCCTGCTTCAGCACATGATGGTGCAAGTTCTGCTGGCGGTGGCTCTGGCACCATGTCGCGATACGTCGGCCCGAGTTTTGGATGGAACACCGACACCATTCCTTCGAAACGGAAGATGCTTCCGTGCACCACTGGAATACCCAACTTCACACTGGCATCATTCAACAAGTAACGGCTGGGGAAGTTGTCTGCGCCGTCGACCACAACGTCGTAACCAGACATAATCTCCATGATGTTGCTGGCATCAAGTCGCGTGTCGTATGTCTTGACTTTGACGTCTGGGTTCAACTTCGCAATTGTCATGCGAGCAGATTCAACTTTTCGTTCACCAATGCGATCCATGTTGTGGAGAATCTGACGCTGCAGGTTTGATGCATCAACATCGTCCATGTCGACGATGCCGATGGTTCCAACACCTGCGGCTGCCAAATACAACGCTGCTGGCGAGCCAAGTCCACCTGCACCAAGCATGAGAACTTTTGCGCCCAATAACTTTGCTTGGCCCTCAACACCAACTTCTGGCAACAACAAGTGGCGCTGATAACGATTGCGCTGATCTGGTGTCAATGTGACGGGCTGACGCCATTCGCGCCCTTCGTCTTTCCATTTGCCAAATCCACCAGCCATGGACAACACGTTGGTGTAACCAAGTTCTTGCAACGTGCGAGCAGCAAATGCGCTGCGAACTCCGCCGGCGCAGTACACAACAATCTCTTGGCTTCGATCTGTAGCCCGACCTTCAATTTGTGCTTCCAGATGTCCGCGTGGAATGTGCAAAACATTTGGCAAAGCACCTTGTTCGTACTCGTCTGGTTCGCGAACATCGAGTACCAAAACGCCACCAGCTTGAATGCGACTCTGCGCATCAGCCGTATCGATTTCGGTGATTTCCGCCTTTGCGGCGGCGAGGAGGTCACGGAATGTTGCCATGACCAAAACCCTACCAACTAAGTCGGGAATCCAGCACGGGCCACTAAGTCGGTGAGAATGCGCGTGATGTCGCCTTGCAGGATGAGGTCGGCGTAGCGGTCACGCTCGGTGGGCCCGCCGTTGATGATGACTACTTTCTTCCCAGCGTCTTTTGCTCGATCAACGACATAGGCCGCGGGTATGACGCCCAGTGTGGTTCCGATTGCGAGCAACACGTCGCACTCAACAGCTTCTCTGTACGAGCGTTGCAAGACATCTTGTGGGAGTGCTTGTTCAAATAACACCGCGTCGCTCTTGACAATTCCACCGCACTCTTCACAATGTGGGTCTGGGTCGCCTGCGCGCACACGCGCGATGAATTCGCCCATCGGTCGTCGATCATTGCAATCCCAACAGCGCCCGTACTTAATTGTTCCGTGCACTTCCAACACATTGTGATCGTGAACGCCAGAGTCTTGATGCAACCCATCAACATTCTGCGTGACCACTGCGGTGAGTTTTCCAGCTTGCTGAATTGCAACCAACGCTAAATGTCCGGCATTGGGTTTAGCTGAACCATCAAATGTCTTTTCGCGACCAGCCCATGCAACTTTTCGTACTTCTGGATCGTTCAAGTAGTAACTCAGAGTTGATGTTCTCTCGGCGAGCGGATTCTTTGCCCACAATCCGTTTGGTCCGCGAAAATCTGGAATGCCAGACGCCGTCGAGATTCCAGCGCCAGTGAAGGCCACGACTCGAGTGGCTTCGGTCAACCACTGTGCAGCGAGGTTCAGTTCATCGTCAGTAGGAAACGAGTCATACATATCTCCCTATTCTGTCGGATTCGCACACATGACGTGACTTCGACAGAAAAGAGCCGTCATGCAATCAACTCACCCAACGACCACCGCCACCTTAAGAATTGTTCCGTGGGTCGACCCCATCGTTGACGAGAAAGGCTTTGCAGTGAACGACCCGTACATCGAGATGTTCTGGCTGCCAATACTCGGACCTACCGCAACGTGGCTGTATCGGCGAATGGTCTCTGGGGTCATGACCGATTCTGCTGGATTCACCGTCGACATGAGCGAACTTGCTCGCGGAATTGGAGTGGCCTATACCCCTGGTCGACACAACCCCTTCGCACGTGCTCTGCATCGCTGCATAATGTTTGGAGCTGTACAGCAAGTTGCCACACATCCCGAACACACCGTTGCTGTCCGTCGCTGCCTTCCCCTTCTTCCCCACCGTCATCTCACCAGACTCCCCGAACCTCTGCAAATTGCGCATCACGATTGGATTCACGTACCAACTGCGATGTGAAAGCACGAGTTCACCTTGGTGGACGCATAATCTCCATGAGGTGATTCGTACGTTTTGTCGTCTACTTCTTGCTTCGGTTCTTGCCATAGCAACAAGCGTGGCTTCCGCGACCCATCGCGTAAATGCAGAACAAGTGAACGTGCTAATTCTCGGTGATTCGGTTGCCTCCGTCTTGCGTTGGTCTCCCCCATCAATGAAGTCTCTGTGGAAACAACCGTTCGCAGTCACCTTGGAAGTGTGGGGATGTCAGAAACTTGTTGACCCCGGCTGTCTTGAAGGTGACAAAGCGCAGCCAAGCGCACTGGAACTTCTCCGCAAGAACCGTGAAAAGAATTTTGACATTGTTGTTGTCGCGACTGGCTACAACGACACGGGCGCTCCATACCTGCAACGTTCAATAAGAAGAATTCACGCCGAAGTAAAGAAACAAGGTGCCGAACTGTTGTGGCTGACGTATCGAGAGAATGGAAATGTCCGCATCAAAGCGCGGACTTTCAATCACGTTGTCAAATCCCAAGCAAAAGGCCTGAAATTCTTTGTGCTTGATTGGGAACAGATTTCGCGCAAACAGAAACACTGGTTCACTGGCGATGGAGTTCATATGAACGCCCATGGTGGAGTCAGGTTAGGTAACCACATTCGACGCGCCCTCGACTCCATTGTCGCGGGCCAGCCCATCGCCACCACAACGACAACATCCACATCCGTGCCGACTACAACAACCACCACCATCGTTGCGAACGGTTAGTTTGAACGAGTGGAACTACGCGTCTTTACCGAACCTCAACAAGGTGCCAGCTACCAACAACTTCTTTCCGTCGCTCAATGCGCCGAAAGAAGTGGTTTCAATGCCTTCTTTCGAAGCGATCACTATCAACGCATGGGGACTCACTTCTCGGGTCTTCCTGGCCCCTCTGATGCGTGGATCACGTTGGCTGGAATCGCTCGCGAAACCAGCACCATTCGACTCGGCACGTTGGTGAACTCAGCAACATTCAGACTTCCTGGTGTCCTCGCAATATCAGTTGCCAATGTTGACGATATGTCGAATGGTCGCGTCGAATTAGGGCTTGGCGCCGGCTGGTATCAAGTGGAGCATTCGTCGTACGGGATTCCATTTCTTCCGCTTCGTGATCGATTCAACGTGCTCGAAGAACAGTTGGAGATCATCACTGGTTTGTGGGGCACACCAACTGGAGTGGACTTCTCATTTAGTGGCCAACACTTCAATGTCATTGATTCACCAGCGCTTCCAAAACCAGTGCAATCTCCCCCGCCCATCATCGTTGGCGGCGGCGGACCAAAGCGCACACCAATGCTTGCTGCACGATTCGCAGCGGAGTTCAACTTGCCGTTTCAGAGCACTGAGCGATTTACTGAACAATGCACCCGTGTTCATGCCGCCTGCGCAACGATTGGGCGCGACCCAGAAAGCTTGGTGTATTCCACTGCACAAGTGGTGTGCGTCGGGCGCAACGAAGCCGAAATTACTCGCCGCGCAGCAGCTATTGGACGTGATGTCGACGAACTAAAAGCAAACGGCATCTGTGGCACTCCTGCTGAAGCAGTTGAAAAATTAGCCACATGGGACGCGCACGGAGCGCACCGCGTCTACTTGCAGTTCTTAGACCTCAACGATTTAGAACACATTGAACTCATTGGTGCAGAAGTCATTCCGCATCTCTAATTAGAGAACGCCAGTCACCAGCAACACGGTGGCAACACCTGCGATTACTAAGCGATACCAGCCGAAAATCGCCAGCGAACGACTACTGACGTAGCCCACCATCCATTTCACTGCAACGAT
>JBIIJW010000142.1:0-4446 GCA_044233525.1 Ilumatobacteraceae bacterium
GGCTCTTTTGCCATTCTCATCTCTGTTGCTGGAAAAGCAGACACTGCGATGTCTCTCGATGCCTTCAAAGGTCTTGCAAAGCGCAAGCCGCTATTGGCTTTGAGCTTTAGTGCATTGTTGTTCGCTCAAGCAGGTGTGCCGTTTACATCCGGATTCGTTGCGAAGTTTGGTGTTATCAAGTCGGCAGTGGATGCTGAGTCATACGCCATTGCCGTTGTCGCAATGGTCGGGGCTGTGATTGGTGCATTTCTCTATCTGCGAATCATGGTCAGCATGTGGATGGAAGATTCAACCGACAATAACGACATCGTTGTTCCACGTGGCGTCGCAGTAGTCATTGCTGCGTCGGTAGCAGTGGCATTAATTCTTGGGTTCTTCCCAGATCTCATTCTCAATGCATCGCGACTCGTTCGCTTTGTTCCGCTCTGACTTTCGTCAACAGCGTGAACCCTTAGCGCGTTGCTTGCTTCACAAGTTCGTTGAACAGCCCTTGGTTCGGCGCACTTTCTTCAGCGGTGTCCTCTGGGTGCCATTGCACGCCGACAATCCATTTCGCTGACGTATGTTCCACTGCTTCAATAGTTCCATCGCGATACGTACCAGTGACCGCAAGAGAAGTGGCTACTACATCAATTGCCTGATGATGGAATGAGTGCACCACTGGCTCGTGTGTGCCCATGGCGAGAGCAACTCGTGATCCTTGAATTAACTGAACATCGTGCATGGTGTCTCGATGTTCGTCGGTGGTGTCTAAATGTTGAATAAGAGTCCCGCCAAGTGCAACATTGAGAACCTGGTGTCCTCGACAGATAGCAAGAATGGGAAGATCCAGAGAAATCGCATAACGAATGGCGTGAATTTCAAACTCGTCTAGTGCAACGTTTACTCCGAATAATCGTGCTCGCTCTGTTTGACCATAGGACGTGGGGCTGACATCGCCACCACCTAGGAGAACAATTCCATCGCAACGCTCAACTGATGCACGAATAATGTCGACATCGTCTGTCGGTGGAAGGACAACTGGTAGTCCACCTGCTCGCTGAATGGCATCCACGTAGAAACGCCCGCCACTAACAACGGGAGTTCGATGCCCTTTCGCTTCTTCGCTTCGCCGTCCCGGAATGAGGATGAGTGGCGGGGTCATCCAGGAGTCACCTCATCAACAATGTAACCATTGTTGGCTGCAGCAGTCATGACGGCTGTTGCGTGTTCACGGGAGCGAACTTCTAACACCACTTGAACACCTGTTTCGCGAACATGAAGATCAACGCCTTCGCGTACATGTTCAACTTCAATCAAGTTGGCACCAGATTGTGCGAACAGTGTGAGAAGTCCTGCAAGCCCGCCTGGCCTGTCCGAAATGCGAACAAACAAAATAAGTCGACGCCCCGCTTGTGTCTCATGACGTCTAATGAGGTTGGGTACTAGCCCAAGGTCAACATTTCCGCCGGACAGCACAACACATGTTGTTCCAGTTGAAGAGGGGACAACTTGTCTGCTGAGAAGTGCAGAGACTCCAACGGCTCCACCACCTTCGACGTACAGCTTTGCTCGATCCATCAGCATCACCATGGCGTCGGCAACAAGATCTTCTTCAACAACGATGATGTCGTCCACCCATTGTTCAATGATGGGTCGTGTGAAATCGCCGGGTTGCTTCACCGCAATTCCGTCTGCCAATGTCACGATGGGACCATCTGCCGGCGGCAATCCTGCGTATGGTGCGCACGCGCGAACTTGAATGCCAATCACTCGAACGTCTGGTTTGACTTGCTTGATAGCGAGCGCAACACCGCCAGTGAGTCCGCCACCACCTAAGGGAACAATCACTGTAGAGAGATTGTCAATGTCTTCCAATAACTCAAGTCCAAGTGTTGCTTGTCCTGCAACAACCATGGGGTCGTCAAAAGGATGACAGAAATTCATGTTTGTTCGCTCGGCGTGTTCACGTGCTCGATGGACTGCATCGGTGAGCGTGTCGCCACCTTCGGTGAGTGTTGCACCATACGACCGAACCGCTTCCATCTTTGACAATGACGCTCCGGTCGGAACAAAGATTTGACATGGAACACCAAAGTGTCGGGCGGCAAACGCAAGTGACTGCGCGTGGTTACCAGCGCTGCCCGCAACAACACCGTTCTGAAGTGCAGCACCAAGCGATGTCAACTTGTTCATCGCGCCGCGAATTTTGAATGAGCCAGTTCGTTGCAAGTTCTCTGCTTTGAACACGATGGTTCCGCCACAACTCTCCGACAGAGCTGCCGATTCGGTGATCGGCGTGTGCTTCACCACTCCCGCACCGGCAAGGCGGGCGGATTGAATGGCAGCAAGATCAAGAGGAAAGTCGGACATGCATCATCTACCGTAGTGGTCATGCGCGCAGCCCTCATCGCGAATGTTGACGACGCCGACCCAGGGTTTGTTGGTCGGGCGCTTCGACGACGCGGAGTTTCTTTCGTTGAATACTTGCGCGAGCAGTGGCAGGAATGGCCGTCACTCGAGGGGATTGACCTCGTTGTGGCTATGGGATCTTCGTGGAGTGTCTATTGGGAACAGCAATCTGGGCCCATTTTGGCTGAACAGTCTCTGATGGCTGCTGCCCATGCGGTGGGTATCCCAGTGCTGGGTATCTGCTTTGGGGCTCAACAGTTAGCCACGGTGCTGGGCGGAGTTGTCACAAATGCACAAAGTCCTGAAATTGGCTGGTATCACGTACAAAATGTGTCCGAAACGGCTCATTTGGCCCCCAAGAGTCTGACGGAGGGCCCTTGGATGCAGTGGCACTACGACAAATTCTCGGTTCCATCAGGGGCGACAGTGCTGGCAGATTCACCGGTGGGACCTCAAGCCATTCTGTGCGGGAATTCCTTGGGACTGCAGTTTCATCCCGAAGCCAATGAGTCCATCGTCCGTCAGTGGTCTTCGGGAGAGGGGGAGGATGAACTCAGAACACAGGGGATCAACCGTGGATCCCTCCTGACTGAGACGTCCGCCACAGTGGATGATGCTGAACGTCGCTGCGATGAATTAGTGGCCTGGTTCCTGCATGATGTGGCACAAAAGCACATGCCTGTTGTCTGAAATCAGACGGTGAAGTTGGGGCGGTCATGGGTGCCCGTAGTAGTTTCGATAGCGATGTCTCCGTTCCTACGGTCCTATCTCACTGTTGTGTGGTTTGGACTTGCCGCATTTTTGGTTGCCGGATTGTTGCTGGGTATCTCTGCGCTCATTCGCCCGAATAAGCCAACCCGCGAAAAACTCATCACCTATGAAAGTGGTGTAGACCCCGTCGGCGACGGTTGGTCACAAAGCCAGATTCGTTACTACGTCTTTGCGCTTCTTTTCGTGATCTTCGACGTTGAAGCCGTTTTCATCTTCCCGTGGGCAACACAACTTGAGCGCTACGGCACTTTTGGATTGGTTGAAATGGGCATCTTTGTCGCAGTGCTTCTGCTCGGACTCGTCTACGCGTGGCGCAAAGGCGTCCTTCGCTGGGTGTAGGGAAAAGGATTTCAGTCTTATGGGTCTTGTAGATCGTGGTCGCCTTCCAAAGCCACTGACATCTCTCTTTAACCTCGGTCGCTCATACAGCTTGTGGGTGTATCAGTGGGGTCTTGCATGTTGCGCTATTGAAATGGGTGCAGCTTTTGGTTCCCCCCGATACGACGTGATGCGCCTTGGTGTTATCCCTTTGCCAGCATCACCACGTCAAGCCGACCTTGTTGTTATCTCGGGAACTGTCACAGACAAGATGGCACCTGCCATCAAGCGTTTGTATGAACAGATGCCAGAACCAAAGTACGTGATCTCAATGGGAAGTTGCGCCAACTGCGGCGGTCCATATTGGGATAGCTATTCCGTAACAAAAGGTGTCGATCAAATCATTCCTGTCGATGTCTATGTTCCTGGTTGCCCGCCACGGCCTGAGGCATTGCTTGAAGGAATCGTTCTGTTGCAACAGCGCATTAAGAACGAAGATATGGGCGCTCGTTGGCGTGGTGAAGGCACCAAACCAATGAATGTGGTTGATGGTGAATCAGCCGAAAAGGGAGGTGTTCCCGTTGTCGTCAACTGAGACCACTGAAGCACCTCGCGACGAACGTCGTGATGCCGAGCTTGCACGCATTGTTGGCGCGCTTGGATCATCTGTTGTCGAGTCACTTGTGAAGCCAAACGATGACATGTGGATTCGTGTGTCCGCAGATGCATGGAAGGCAACAGGCGAGACACTGAAGTCACTTGGGTACTCGTACTTCTGTTTCTTGTCTGCCATCGATTGGCTGCCATCACCATTTGGCAAGGGCGAAGAAGATCCCACCGAAGAGGCGCCAGTGCGTGATTCCACCATCAAGCAGGGATACACCGGCGGCGCCACACGTTTCCAAGTCATTGCCCGTGTGATGCAACCGTTTAATTCTCTTGGGGTCAACATCAAAGTAGACATTG
>JBIIJW010000143.1:0-4437 GCA_044233525.1 Ilumatobacteraceae bacterium
GAAGTGACCCTGCGCTGTTGGGCCAGCTTGGCGCCAGACCTTGAGCGTGATGTTCTTGATTGTGTTGCTCACTTGTAGCTCCTTGTTGCAAGGTGAACTTCTTCAAATTCGAGTTTCTCAACGTTGAGTTTTGGTGACATTGGATCGCCACCCCACTGCCATGCAGAAACATGGCAGTAGTTATCGTCGTCACGAAGTGCTTCACCGTCGTCTGTTTGGTATTCAGCGCGGAAGTGACCGCCGCAGCTTTCCTTACGGTCGAGTGCGTCCTTGCACATCAACATGCCCAACTGGAAGAAGTCATCAACGCGGCCAGCCTTCTCCAAAGTTTGGTTCATGCTTTCGCCGTTACCGGTGACGCGAAGATCCTTCTTGAATTCCTCGTACAGAGCTGGAATCTCGGACAATGCCTTCTCTAGACCTTGCTCGGTGCGCTCCATGCCGCAGTAGTCCCAGATGATCTTTCCAAGCTCGCGGTGGAAGAAGTCTGGCGACTTGGTTCCACCGATGGCGAGGTATCCGGCGAAGCGCTCTTGTGCTGCCACTTCCGCTGCCTTGAACTCTGGGTGGTCGGTGCCTGGCACTGGCTTGTTGAGAAGTGGTGCCAAGTAGTTGCCGATTGTGTACGGCAACACGAAGTAACCATCTGACAAACCTTGCATCAACGCAGATGCACCCAAACGGTTTGCGCCGTGATCGGAGAAGTTGGCTTCACCAGCTGCGTACAAACCAGGAATGTTGGTCATGAGTTCGTAGTCCACCCACAAACCGCCCATGGTGTAGTGCGATGCAGGGTAAATACGCATTGGCATCTCGTACGGATTTTCACCGGCGATGCGCTCGTACATCTCGAAGAGGTTTCCGTAACGCTCTTCCACAACGTCGCGACCCAAACGCTTAATGGCGTCGGAGAAGTCGAGATACACGCCATTCTTCTTTGGACCAACGCCAAGACCCTTGTCGACGGCGCGCTTTGCTGCACGTGACGAGATGTCGCGTGGTGCCAAGTTTCCAAACGATGGATACAGACGCTCGAGGTAGTAGTCGCGCTCGTTTTCTGGAATCTCGTGCGCAGGACGTGTCTCATCTGGGTTTGTTGGAACCCACACACGGCCGTCGTTACGCAGTGATTCAGACATCAACGTGAGCTTTGACTGGCTGTCATCGCTTTGTGGAATACACGTTGGGTGAATCTGTGTGTAGCAAGGGTTTGCAAACAACGCACCTTTGCGGTGTGCGCGCCATGCTGCAGTGACGTTGCAGGCCATTGCGTTTGTTGACAAGAAGAATGCGTTTCCGTATCCACCCGTTGCCAACACCACTGCATGTGCAGAGTGCGATGTCAACTCGCCGGTGACGAGATCGCGAACAACAATTCCGGCTGCACGACCATCAATAACAACAATGTCAATGAGTTCCGAACGGTTGAACAAACGAATACCACCGAGGCCCACTTGACGCGAGAACTGCTGATATGCACCCAACAACAACTGCTGACCTGTTTGACCACGTGCGTAGAACGTACGGCTGACCTGTGCACCACCGAATGAACGGTTATCCAATAAACCGCCGTATTCACGTGCAAATGGCACACCTTGGGCCACCATCTGGTCAATGATGTCAACGCTGTTTTCTGCCAAACGATGAACGTTTGCTTCACGTGCGCGGAAGTCGCCACCCTTCACGGTGTCGTAGAACAAACGGTGAATGCTGTCGCCGTCACCCTTGTAGTTCTTTGCACCGTTGATGCCGCCTTGTGCAGCGATGGAGTGCGCGCGACGTGCTGAGTCGTGGAAGGTGAACGCATCTACTTGGTAACCAAGCTCTGCAAGTGTTGCTGCTGCAGATGCACCAGCAAGACCGGTACCAACAACAATGACTTTGAACTTGCGCTTGTTGTTGGGGTTCACCAATTTCATGTCTGACTTGTAAGTGTTCCACTTGTCGGCCATTGGGCCAGTAGGAATCTTGCTGTCGAGTTGCACTGTGTTTTGTGCGAGGAGTTGATCTGTAAGGCTCATGAGAATCTCTTTCTTCGCTTAACTGATGACGCCGGCCATGACCGCGACGGGAAATGACACATTGCCAATAACGATGACTGCTGCGAAACCTGTAGCGAATGCACGGCGCCACAAGTTGAATCGTGGGTTGTTCCAACCCATGGACTGGAAAATGCTCCACGAACCGTGGAACAAGTGAATGCCCAACAAGATGTTGGCAATGATGTAGAACAGCGCAACCGGTGTGCGTTCGAAACTGGCGATCACACTGACGTAGACAGCTTTGACCTTTTCAGTGTCACCGTCGTACAACACCATGTTGCCCACTTCTGAGTTAACAACACCAAACGTCAGGTCAAGCAAGTGCCACACGATGAAAGCCAAAACAATGAGGCCAGACCAGCGCATGGTACGGCTAGCGAAGTTTGCAATCTGGTAGTCGCGTGAGCTTTGGTACTTCACTGGACGAGCCTTGCGATTGAGGCGGGTCAACGACCAGGCGGCATGCAAGTGCATGACAAACATGGCGAGAAGGCCGCCACGCAGGATCCACAACACCGCACCCTTTGGTGCCAATGGGTAGAGAAGGGTCTGCAAGAAGTGCGCGTAATGGTCGAGATCTGATGCACCTGCGTACATCTTCAGGTTGCCGATCATGTGGAAGAGCACAAAACCCATCATTGAAATACCCGAGATTGCCATCACGTACTTCTTGCCAACTGCCGTGGAATAGAGGTCAATGAGGAACGGGCGACGTTTCTTTGCCGATGTCGCGGTACCGGTCACCGGTCCGCGATGGCTCGTGACTACTTGTGCCATGTGGGGTCTCCTTGGGGCCAGGGGTCTAGCCCTTGCCAACTCAGGAGAAACGGTACCCCTAACGGAACCCTGGCGACCAACTCGTGAAGTACGCCACTTGGTGCCTTTGTTCACTACTGTTGTCCTGTCCACTCACAGGGCCCCGTTTCGGCGAGGCCCCCAAACCTGCCAGGAGTTATTCGGTGTCAGGATTATTTGCAGCTGAGGGCGGTTACCAAGAGTTCGTACTCAAGGGCGGAGAATGGGCGGTGTTGTGGCTTTCAGCCGGAGCAGCACTTCTCGCACTCGCCGTTGGGTTCTACTTGGTTCGCTCAGTCATGGCGTCCGATGAAGGTACGCCAAAAATGAAAGAGATCGCACTTGCGATTCAGGAAGGCGCCTGGGCATACCTCAAGCGTCAATTCAAGACCATCGGTCTCATCCTGATTCCTCTTGCCTTCATCGTGTTCGTCACGTCGACGGCGATTTTGAAGGGAGATGAAACAGAAGCGTTGTCGTTCGTACAGGCCGGCATTTGGCGAACTGTTGCATTCATCCTCGGATGTTTCGCATCTGGCCTCACCGGCTACATCGGCATGACCCTTGCAACACGAGGAAACGTTCGTACGGCAGCAGCCGCACTGACGAACTCCATGCCGAAGGCACTCGACGTTGCGTTCCGTACCGGTGGTGTTGCAGGAATGTTCACCGTTGGTCTCGGACTGATTGGCGCAACCGGCATCATCATGGTGTTCCAAAACACATCCAGCGTGATGCTTGTCGGCTTCGGCTTCGGTGGTTCACTCCTCGCTCTCTTCCTTCGCGTTGGCGGTGGCATTTTCACCAAGGCAGCCGACGTCGGCGCAGACCTTGTTGGAAAAGTTGAAGCTGGAATTCCAGAAGACGACCCACGCAACCCAGCAACCATCGCCGACAACGTTGGTGACAACGTTGGTGACTGTGCCGGTATGGCCGCTGACCTCTTCGAGAGCTACGAAGTAACACTTGTTGCATCAATCATTCTCGGTGTTGCTGCGTTCAACTCAATTGGATTGAACCCAGCAATGGGACTCGTGTTCCCACTTGCTGCACGCGCTATTGGTGTTATCGCATCAATCGCTGGTGTTTTTGCGGTGAAGGCAAAAGAAGGCGAAACAGACGCATTGAAGCCAATCAACAAGGGATTCCTTGTTGCAGGTTCACTGACACTTATCGGAACACTTGCACTTGCACTCACTTACGTCGGCAACAAGGCAACAACATTGTCTGATGCGGTCGTGAAAGAAAAGGGCATTGATGTAATGACCGGTGCCGGTTGGCGCGTGTTTGGTGCGGTCGCAATTGGTCTCATTCTTGCTCAGTTGGTCAGCCGACTTACCGAGTACTACACCGCAACCCATCACGCTCCTGTGAAGGAAATTGCAGAGTCATCAGAAACTGGACCCGCAACAGCAATCCTGTCGGGTACTGCATTTGGTCTCGAATCAAGTGTGTACGCAGTTATTGCAATTGCAGTAGCCATTGGTGTCGCTCTTGGCCTTGGTGGCGGAAACCTCACCTTCTCGCTTTACCTCGTCGCATTGTGCGGTATGGGAATGCTTGCAACCACTGGCGTCATCGTGTCGGAAGACACGTTTGG
>JBIIJW010000144.1:0-4430 GCA_044233525.1 Ilumatobacteraceae bacterium
CCGTTGAGACACCAGCATCAAGAACTGATCTTCCCGCAACATTGACGGTGAAGTACTGCAACGCGTGTTGCAGTTTCTCTCCCCCGCGGCTCACGTATTTCTTCTCCACCACGACCGCAATTGGTTCATCGGCACCCACCAAGCGAGATGCCTTGTCTGCGAATGCTCCGCTCACCGTGACATGACCCGCATCAATCATTCGAGACGCTTCGGAACGTGAATCGGCCAAGCCACGTTTCACTAACGCGGCATCAAGTCGGATTCGCACTCCATCAGAGTACTTGTCCTACAACCACACGTTCAGGGACTTAACAGACGTTGTGCAACATGATGAAGTGACGGCTCCACCATTTCTGCATGCACTCCATCGGCTGATTGAGTCATTCCACTTAAAACCAATGCATATGAACAGCCAATCGTTCGCGCAAACGCGCCGTCGGTCTCAGGCAAATCTCCCACCATGACCATGTTGTCTGGGCCGTGTCCGCCGCACAGATGACGGACCATCTGTGCCATTGGTTCATGCGGCTTTCCCGTGATCAGTGCATTGTGGCCAGTTGCTTTCTCCACCGCAGCAAGGATGGATCCACCGCCAGGAATGGGGCCGTGAGGGGTGGGATAGTTCGGGTCTGAATTTGAACCAATCAGTCGTGCACCATTGCGTACTGCAGTTAATGCATCAGCCAGAACGTCGAAATCAAACTCGCGGTGGAATCCCACCACCACGGCGTCAAACGGACCCTTGGCCCCGCGATCTCGATACGGCACGACTGCTTCAGCGCCGATGTTCTCCACCTCTTCAATCAGTCCCTGCCCGCCGCAAACCAGAACTCGCCAGCCTGGTTCCATCACCGAGGCGGCAGCCATGGCCGATGTGACAATGTCCCCCTCAGCTTCAATTCCTATGGAACCAAGCGCTTCTACCTGCTGGTGATAGGTGGAGAACGAGTTATTGGTGACAAACAAGACGCGCTTTCCTGCGCGACGAAGATCTGCCACCGCCTCCACCGAACCTTCAATTGGCTGATGAGCAAGCCACACCACCCCATCGAGGTCACACAGCACCACAGATGTTGAATCAAACTTGGTCATGGCTACTTATCCTGCCACCATTATTGGCGTGCCCCGCTTCGAACCATTTCCCGCCCTTCGGTTTTCCACCACCCACTCTGCCGACATCACCGCGCAAACTTCGCCTCCGTACGACGTCTTTGACGAAGATGAACGACAGTCATATGCCCGTTCGCATTCGAACAATGTTGTCCTTGTCGACTATCCCGTCGAATCGGAAGGCGATGGCCGGTATCAGAAATCTGCAGATGTCCTGACGTCATGGATTGAAAGTGGCGTTCTCACCATGGATGTAACTCCAACATTTTCGATCTATCGAATGACCTTCACCGACGATGCGGGCCGCACACGCACCACTGTCGGTGTTATTGGCGCGCTTGAAGTAGTGGACGAAGGCGCACCTGGGGTCTTGCCACATGAGCGCACAACGCCGAAAGCAAAAACCGATCGGCTCGACCTCACACGCGCCACCAGGGCCAATCTCAGCCCCGTCTGGGGATTGTCGTTAACCCCAGGGCTCACCAACGCACTTCTCGAGTCAGCAGAACTAGTCGCAGAATGCACCGACGAAGACGGTGTGCACCACGCCTTAGAACGCGTCTCGAATCCGCAACGCATTGCCAATATTTCCTCCCTGGTGTCATCCCATCCAGTCCTCATTGCAGACGGCCACCACCGCTACGCCATTAGTCGCACCTACCGCGATGAGTCACGAACAAGTGGTGGACCAACAGATGCAGAACTCACAATGACTTACGTGGGAGAACTCATTCAAGATCAACTCAGCGTTGCCGCCATTCACCGTCTGTACAACGTTGATGACACCGCACTTCTACCTGCCTTACAGAAGTTCTACGACATCAGTGATGCCGGCCCCGTCTCAACAAGCACCATCTCTCAGATGGATGAAAAAGGTTGCCTCTGCCTCGTTAAACCAGATGGAACAGGCTTGTATCTCACTCCACGAGAATCAACTTTTGCTGGCGTTCGCAACTTAGACAGCTCCCGCCTCGAACATGCGCTCGCCACCGTTTCACACGAAGTCACTTATCAACACGGTGTAAAAGAGGTTCTACATAAGGTGACAACTGGAACTGCCGCAAGCGCCATATTGATTCGGCCAGTATCGCTTGAAGAGATCCGTCGAACTGCGGACACAGGCGAACTAATGCCACCCAAATCAACTTTCTTCACACCAAAGCTACGCACCGGAATGGTGATGCGCCCACTTCAGTAAGTTCTACGTCAGCGACGCTGTGTAGATGCCTTGAATTGAAGCATCAATTGCTGCGGTGAACTCTGCGTCGCTTTGCTTCGCAGACAAACCTTCAGTAAGAGCACGCGAGAAGCTCGCAATCATGCCCTTGTTGCGGGACAACTTTGCGTTTGCATCGTCGCGCGAGTAACCACCAGATAATGCAACGACACGCAAGACACTCTTATGTGCCACTAACTCGTCGAAGAATCCGTCAATGTTCGGGAGAGTCAACTTCAACATCACTGGTTGGTCCACTGGCTGGCGGTCGAGCTCTTCCAACAACGCCTTCTTCAGAATGACTTCTGCCTCACCCTTCGATGGGCTGTTGATGTCGACTTCTGGCTCAATAATGGGCACAAGCCCCGCGGCCAGGATTTGGCGACCCACTTCGAACTGCTGAGAAACGACAGCCTTAATGCCTGCTTCGTTTGCGGCCTTAATGACTGAACGCATCTTGGTGCCAAAGATTCCCTTTGACTTGGCCTTTGCCAACAATGCATCTAGGTCTGGATTGGGCTTCATGACCTGAACATCATTCGCCTCGTCGGCAAGACCTTTGTCGATCTTCAAAAAAGGAATCACCTTCTTCTTGGTCCACAAATATTCGGCGGCACCAATGCCTTCAACATCGCGATCCATGGTTCCTTCAAACAAGATGGCTCCAAGGACTCTGTCGCCCGTAAAAGCAGAATTCGTCATCATGCGTGAGCGCATTTGATGAATGAGATTGAACATCTCGTCTTCACCTGAGTACTCCGATTCTTCAATGCCGTACAACTTCAGGGCCTTCGGTGTGCTGCCACCACTCTGGTCGAGTGCAGCAATAAAACCTTTGCCATCGCGCATGCGAGTGAGTTGTTCGTTATTCATGGGGTACCTCGTACTTTCGCCGAGGTAGACACTAGTCAGGCATTAAGAAGGTCGGAGAGATCTTCGGCGACAGCTTCAAGAGCTTTCCGTACTTGAGCCTTGCGGCGAAGAGGCGTAATGACATTCGCCACAACCTCTGTCCGACTTGACACAGAGGCCCCTGCCTTAAAGAACCGACGGCGGACAAAACCAACGATGCACACGGTCACCCCTTCATCCACAACTGATGGATTGCCATTGACAGAAACTGGAACAGTTACTCGCCCAGCCTCTAATGAAGACACCACATCAAACGTTGTTACCACTGACCCATCTGCAAGATCACGCGACACCGGAGGTGATGACACCTCACCGACTATGACAACGCGATTGAATCCTTCATGATTGCTTCTGTCCTTTGACACAACATCCCCTTTCGTGCGGGGTGTTGTGTGCGGTTAAGCGCCTAGCGTGGCAAGACGTTCTGCAACGTCTACAAATTGAGAGTCAAACGAAGCAATTCGCTCAAAGAATTGACGAGCCTTAATAATGTTGCCTTGCTTGTCGTACAGGTCTGCAATAACAAACCATTGACGCAAGTGATACTCAGACGGACGCTTCAATTCACCAGCAGCTTTTGATAGTAAATCGAGGCCTTCCTGTAACAAACCGCGATCTGCTAGTGAACCTGCCATCACAATGCGACCCTCTGCAAGTAATTCAGGATGCGGAGACGCTTCAGCCAATTCCCGCCAGTACTTTTCCACCATTTGATGGTTGCCCAATGCACGATGACAATCGGCAATCACCGCGTGATTAAAGATCCAATCAGGGTTCTGACGTACAGCAATTTCCAACTCGGTTAACGCACGCTTCCACTGTCCGGCGCGATACAAACACAAACCGAGCATCTCGTGTACTGCAGCGACATCTGCATATTCCTTCGCCATCGGATTTAAAATCTTCTTTGCATCGTCATAGCGATGGGCTTCAAATGCTTGAAGTGCTGCTTCGTATCGTTTCAGTGCGCGAACTGATGCGCGTTGACCAATCGCACGTTCAAACTCTTCAACAACAGAGTCGAGCGCTCGAACTTCTTTGCGGCCACCCTTTTGCGCTTTTCCTGTCGCTTTCGCACGCACACCTGCGGGGCGTCGCGTTGGCCGTGTCGAGCCTTCATCAATCCAGTCTTCACGTGATCGCTCTGGCGGATTCGACATCTCCCCTGTTGTGCGACGTCCACCGGTGCGAC
>JBIIJW010000145.1:0-4422 GCA_044233525.1 Ilumatobacteraceae bacterium
CAGCCAGGCGTCATCAGCCCCATGCGTTATGTGCCCGACACCATTGCAAAACCGCCCTATGCCGCCACCGGAGTTGTTCCTCGCTACGACGAATCGCGAGTGAAGACACCAGAGGTCATCGAACGCATGCGCGTTGCAGGTGATGCTGCGAAAGAGATTCTTCGTCGCGCTGGCGAATTTGTTCGCCCTGGTATCACAACAGATGAAATTGACATCTTCGTGCATGACCTCACCATTGAGATGGGTGGCTACCCGAGTCCGCTGAATTATCACGGGTATCCAAAGAGTGTGTGCACCAGTGTGAATGAAGTGATCTGTCACGGCATTCCCGATTCACGTGTGTTGGAAGATGGCGATGTCATCAATCTCGACGTCACCATTTATTTGAATGGTGTACACGGCGATACCAACGCAACATTTGCTGTTGGAAACATTTCGCAAGAAGACAAAGATCTCATTCGCGTCACCGAAGAATGCATGTGGCATGGCATTGAAGTAGTGAAGCCTGGTGTCTCTATCAACGAAATTGGTCGCGCTATTGAAGTGCACGCAAAGAAGCACAAGTACGGCGTAGTTCGTGCGTTTATTGGACACGGCATCGGTGAGAACTTCCACACCGACATCCAGGTGCTGCACTACTACGACCCACGCGCCACAATGATTTTGCGCGAAGGTATGACCTTCACTATTGAGCCGATGATCACCGCTAGTGGCGAGTTCCGCCACAAGATGTGGGATGACGATTGGACTGCCGTCACCTCAGATGGCAGCCGAACTGCACAGTTTGAACACACCATGGTGGTCACAGCCGATGGAGTTGATGTCCTCACAGCCGGTCCTGGCGCTGTTTCTCCCAGCGCACCTTGGAATCGCTAACCATTAAGTCGTAGCGTCTCACCCGTGATTGATGCACAAAACCCAGATCGTTACCTTGCGTTTGGTCGCGATGAATGGGCCGAACTGAGAGCCGCCACCCCACTCACCATTCGCGAACGCGAATTGGAGATGCTGCGTGGCATCAACGACAAAATCGACCTTGATGAAGTGGCAGCTGTGTATCTGCCATTGACGCGTCTCATCAACTTGTATGTCAGTGCAACGCAAAACCTGCATAAAGTCTCTGCAACGTTTCTTGGCACGATGGCGCCAAAGGTTCCCTATGTCATTGGTATCGCGGGAAGCGTGGCCGTCGGCAAAAGCACCTTCGCCAGAATTTTGCAATCACTTCTCACTCGCTGGCCAGATCACCCTCGTGTCGACCTCATCACCACCGACGGATTCCTCTTCCCCAATGCAACATTGGAAGACCGCGGCATTATGAATCGCAAAGGCTTTCCAGAAAGCTACGACACAAAATCACTGCTGAAGTTCTTGCGCGACTTAAAGAGCGGAACTGCAGAAGTCAACGCCCCGGTGTATAGCCACGTGGTGTACGACATTGTGAAAGGCGAAGAGATTTCTGTTTGTCAACCAGACATTCTCATTCTCGAAGGACTCAATGTTCTTCAAGTGGGCTCGGAATCAAATGAGTTCGTCTCCGACTACTTTGACTTCTCCATCTACATCGATGCAACCGAAGAACACATCGAGCAGTGGTACGTGGAACGTTTTCAAACACTGCGTGAAACAGTGTTCCGCGATCCCAACAGTTTCTTCCAGAACTATGCACATCTCACTGATGAAGAAGCGGTTGCGACCGCTCGCGCCATCTGGCGAGAGATTAACGGCAAAAACTTGGTGGAGAATATTGAGCCAACAAAGTCACGTGCATCACTTGTGGTGCAAAAAGGCGCAGACCATCGCGTGACCGACGTTCAACTTCGCCGTCTCTAGGCTTCAATCTCTCCAATTGAAGCTGGTGGTAATTGCACAGCTTCTGGTGCCTTCACTGCACGTGGCACTCGATCTTGTGGTTTTAGTGACTTCATGGGTTCATTTTCCTGAACCACTCCTAATTCTTTGAAACGACGCATGGTAACTAGCAAATTCTGTTCCATGGAACCAATCATTGCGTCATAAGAATCATTAGTTGTTTTGAGGTTAGCTCCCATCTTGACCACATGTTCAAGAACGAAACCCACACGTTCATACATTTCCTTTGCCAACTTGGCAACCTTTTCAGAATTCTCTTCTAACTGATGAGACTGCCAACCTTTTGCAATTGTGAGCAGTAGAGCCAGCAAATTCACGGGTGAAGCAATTAACACTCGATCTTTCATTGCATCGGCTAGCAAATTGACATCTGTTCTCATTGCATCAGCGACAGCACCTTCATTGGGAACAAACATCACGACGAAGTCCGGCGTGTTGTGACCGAATTGATCCCAATACTTCTTTTCAGCCAGTGCTTTCACATGCGTGCGAATGTCCTTAGCGTGATTCTTTAGTTCCGCATCTTGTGTTGCGACATCGTCGGCGTCTTGCATGCGCAAATAAGCACTAAACGGAAATTTAGAGTCGACGGCAATGCGACCACCAGTTGGCAAATTGACAACAGCATCGGGACGTTGATTGCGATCTGCTTCACCACCGGTGAATTGCTCTGTGTAGTCGCAGTAGTTCTCCATGCCGGCCAACTTCATGATGGTACGCAATTGGTTTTCACCCCATGAACCACGAGCTGTAGGAGACTTCATTGCATTACGTAGAGATGTAGTGGAATCTTGCAGCACGTTGATTTGCCCAACAAGCTGTTCAACAGTCGCCTTTTCCGCCGTGTAACTAGATTGCAAATCTTTCACTGTTGTCTGCAGTGTTTCCATTTGTTGAGCGATGGGCTGGAGCAACAATTTGGCTTGAGCATCAATCGCGGCGGCTTGGGACTCAAGTGTGTGCTTTGCAGCTTCTTGTGCCTGCGCATTGTTTGAGGCAAGCGCCTGTTGGGCTGTAGCGAGCATTTGAGCTTCAACAGCACCTTTCACCGACGATGCAATTGCATCTAGGTTGATAGCGGTCTGCACAGAACGTGCAATAGCGTCGGTATCGAGAGGCGCCGAAACTGCCGTCGGCTGTTGTGCACGCTTCAATACGGCGAGCAAGCCGCCGCCAAGGACAACAATGACGACAACGAGAAGTGCAATAACCACGGATTCCATCCCCACATCATGACAGAAGGGTGTGTGACTGCTGATTGACCTGTAGCGGGATTACGCCGCCTCAGATGTCGCCTCACATGCCTGCTGCTCAATCACAAAGGACGGAAGTAGGTATCGAGGCCGGTCGTTGTAGTTGTTGATGCGGTACATCTGGAGTTCAAAAATCAAATGATCGTAGGCATGACGAGTCTTCACCGAGTGCCCCATAGTCCGAGACAGAAATTTCTCGCGAAGAAATGACTCCGTCTCGTAGTGGTCCATGTCCTTGACACGTTCGCCGTACCAACGGAACAACTGGGCAAGATGATCTGCAGGGCCGTCATAAAAGGTGTGTTCGCGTCGTCGTATTGGCACATCGCAGCTAGTACGTGTTTCGGAAACGGTGGGCAAATCATCGGCGTAACAACGAGAGCAATCAACATCGACATCGCCAAAACAAGTGCACAACCATGTGGCAGCTCGGCGCAACTGATCACGCGAGGTTTGGCGATCTACCTTTGCTGCATAACGCCCGTGGTGACGGCGGCTACGTGCATAATTACGATTACCGGTTAAGACCGAACGCGATAGGTCTAGGACTTTTTCTTGCTGCGGACAGTAGTCGGCAGGAAAATAGTCTTTCATTGTGTCTCCATTCCAGGAAACCGCTGGATGCGGCTAATTTCTGGAGGACACGAGAACTTCCTTTGTTGTCATATCTACACAAATATCGGTAGTAGGGACACTTCCCAACCTCAGCGACAGAAAATTGTTAGCGGTGCAGGGCATTGAGGTAGTTGTACACCGTGATGCGCGAGACGCCCATTGCGTCGGCCACATCTTCGACCGCGCGACGCAGAATGAATGCCCCGCGCTGATCCAACATCTTCACCGCAACTTGTTTGTCGTTTCGAGACAAGTGAGGCAGCGGCGAACCAAGTTCTTTTTCTACTTGTTCAATGAGTCGATCTAATGCGCCGTGCAATTTTGGTAACCGAACCGCAGCAATGATCTCGCCTTCCCATTCCAGTGCCATGTCGCTAATACGTGCATCGTCGACAGAGATGAGCTGAGCACCCACTGCATCGAGAATGGGTTTCACCGCTGTGAGGAGGGGGTGTTGAATAAACACCTTTATCCCACCGCTTCCGTATGAATCGAGACATGTGTTGCGCCGTGAGCGTAAGCAGCAGTCATCAAGGCGCTGAGTGCTGGGCCAACTTTGTCGACCGAGGTGGAAAAAGACGAACCGAAGACGCCAATTTCTACGGCGATACCGAGAGCTTCAATGGCCGCCACTGCTTGGGTGACGCGTAGCGGCGGTTCACCTTCTTCGAAGGGCTCAATG
>JBIIJW010000146.1:0-4370 GCA_044233525.1 Ilumatobacteraceae bacterium
AGCGGGCATTGGTGCAAGTTGATCCGTGAAGTGATCTGGCATGGTGAGAACGTCATATCCGGCCCCCTCGGCTCGACGAGCAAGTTCAGCCCAGTCCTGAGCAGATGATGCTTTCGATACTTGAATACCGAAGCGGAAACCACGATGGGGAAAATGAGACATGGAAACACCGTAGCAATAAGGGTGCCGACCAACGATTGTGATGGGCAAGTACGGTGGTCTGTGTTGTGAAGCCGTCTGGAATGTGGTTTGTTCGTCTAGTTGTGGCGCTAATGGCTGGCGCACTATTGATGACCGCTGTCATTGTCGGTGCGACTCCGCAAATGTGGAATGCCTTGCGTGCTCACGACCAAGAGCCCGTCACCCTAGTTGCCTATGGCGGGTTGACATCTCGAACCCGAATTGTGGATGTCGCGGGTCAGCAGATTGGTGTTTTTGAGTTCGAGAACAGCCAACCCATCTCCATTGACAACATTCCAGAGCATGTCGTGGCGGCTTTGCTTGCTGTGGAGGACTCCGGCTTTTACAAACATAAAGGCGTGAATCTTCGCGCCTTAATCCGGGCAACTTTGGCGAACTTCCAATACACCTCCGGCCGTCAAGGTGCATCCACAATTACTCAACAAGTTGTCAAGAACGAATACCTCGCTGGGCTTCCGCGTGATGGTCGATACAAAATCTTGCAGGCGCGATACGCAGCGATGCTGGAAAAGACCACTCCAAAGAAACTCATCGTGGAGAGATATCTCAACACAGTCTTCTTCGGCAATAACGCTTATGGCATTCAAGCCGCAGCCGAGGTGTATTTCGGCAAGAAGGTTGCAGAGCTCACATTGGAAGAGGCGGCGTTCCTAGTTGGTCTTGTGCAGGCTCCGTCGTCGTACGATCCGTTCAATCGCCCCGCAGCATCTAAGCGACGATTCAACGAAGTCTTGGATCGACTTGTTGAGACTGGCTTGATGACAAAAGAAGTTGCAGCGGCACAACAGGCCGACAATGGATTCCAGGTTCCAGAAGACCGTCGCGAAGTGCCACAACAAAATACGAATCGCACCTACTTCACAGAGATGGTGCGTGACTACTTGCTGAATAAATCAGACATCCTTGGTGCAACATACGCAGAACGTTTCACCAAGTTGTATCGCGGTGGCATCACCATTCACACCACTCTGGATTCGCAAGCACAGGCCAAGGCAGAGGCGGCATCAAAAAAGAGCATGCCTGCAAACAAAACTGGCGTGCAGTCTGCGGTGGTATCACTCGACACCGCAACGAGTGCTGTGCGAGCAATTGTTGGTGGTCCTGGATTTGTCGCCGGCCGAACAGAAGTGAATCTTGCTTTGCGGCGTCGACAAACTGGTTCCTCTGTCAAAATTTTCGTCTTAACAGCCGCTTTAGAAGCAGGTGTGCAAGCAAGTGATGTGATAGATGGAACCCTTCCGTGCACATTGCCGAACCCTGGCAAGCCGTCCGAGCCGTTCAAGATCACCCAGGGCGTCAGTCGGCCAGTGCGGCCACTAGATGAGCACACGTGGTTGTCTATCAACTGTGCGTACGCGCGACTCGCGCAAATTGTTGGATTGAATCGCGTTGTCAACACCACATATCGCATGACGTCCTCGATGTATCTCACGCGAGACAACTTCAAGATTCAGCCGTATGCAAGTTTTTCAACTGGCGCAAATGAGATGAGCCCAATAGATATGGCATCTGGTGCTCAAACAATCGCAAACGGCGGTCTGCATCTTGAGCCCTACTTCATTGAGAAGATTGAAGTGCCGAACCCGGCAGCTCCTGGCGGTGTTGAAGTGCTCACTCCTGTGCGCCCAGCCGCAGTGCAAGTGATTTCAAAAGAAATTGCCGACAAGCAAGTGGACATTTTGAAAAAGACAATGACGCTGGGAACTGCAAGGCGCTCACCACTGTCGAACGGTCGTCCATCTGCGGGCAAAACAGGAACTCAAGATGAAAACACAAACGCATGGTTTGTTGGTTTCACAAAACAGTTAACAACTGCTGTGTGGGTTGGTGATCCCAAGGCGTATACGCCAATGGTTCGTATTCCTGAGTTTGTTGCCGACGGAGTTGTGCGAGTAACGGGGAACACATATCCCGTTCGAATTTGGAAAGCATTTATGGATACAGCCCATGAAGCATTGCCAAACATCGATTGGGATGCCCCCGTTCCTCCTGCCCGCAATCCGCAACGGCTGTATCTGCCAGGAGTTGATTGCATCGCAACGCTTGTGTCGGGCCGACTGCCTCAATCTGCAACTGGCCCTGTGAGCACTGTCATTCCCACCACAACGTCATCAACGGTGCCGATTCCCACAACTGCATCAACAACGCCCACCACTCTCCCTGCAGGCGTCACCACCACAACGGTGTATCGCGGACCCATCGTTCGGGTAGTGGATCCGGGTACCACCATTGCGCCCACCGATACAAATCCTTCAACGCCAGTTATTGGTGTAGATCCACAACGAACGTTGGTGTATGACTGCGCGAAGGGTCTCCCTGCATCAGTGCGACCTGGTTAACCAATAGCCTTCTCATCATGTTCTTCTGGTTTCTCGGAACGTCGTTTGTGGCGGTGTGGTTCGTGTTTCGAGACGACAGATTCGATTATCGAGTTCTCGCTCTTGGTGCGCTCGTGCCAGACATTGTCGACGGTGTCACCGGGGGAGTATGGGTGATGCACAGTGTTGTTGCAAGTGTGGTGGTGTTGGCTGCAGTGATGGCCATAGCTCGGCGCGGGTCATTGCGGCGACGTCGTTGGCTCGCATTACCAATCGGCATGATGTTGCATCTTGTCTTTGATGGCGCCTTCAATAGCACCGAAACGTTCTGGTGGCCATTTGCAGGTTTTGACTTCGTGCAGGAAAGCCTGCCCAGCCTGAATCGCATGCCGCTGAACATTGTTCTGGAGTTGATTGGTCTTGGCTTGTTGGGCTGGATGTGGAAAATCAATCAGTTATCAATTTCTGCCAATCGCACACGCTTTGTTTCCACCGGGCGATTGATTGGTGCAACATCATCGGACCCTGGGCAATGTTGATTCTTCTCCGTCACGGACAAACCACGGCTAACGCACAGGCCCGCTTACAAGGGCGCATCGACTTGCCTCTCGACGACGTCGGTGTGCAGCAAGCCACGAAGTGTGGTGAGTACATTCGACAGCATTTCCCGAACGCTCACATTGTGTCGAGTCCACTTCTTCGTGCGGTTCAAACTGCTGAACAGATACGACGTGACGTCAACATTGACAACAGATTCATCGAACTTGATTACGGCGACTGGGATGGTCTTGCGCTGACGGATGTTCCAGTCGACCAATGGGCTAGTTGGCGATCAAACCCGCATTTTCGTCCACCGGCGGGAGAGTCGTTAGTGGAACTCGATGAACGCGTGAGGCCCGCACTTGAAGAGTTGGCACAGCGAGCACAACATGAAGATGTTGTCGTGGTGAGTCACGTGTCGCCCATTAAGAGTGCAGTCACATGGGCACTTGGTGTTGGGCCAGATGCAACGTGGCGCTGTCACCTCGATCGCGCATCGATTTGTCGCATAGCGGTCAGTTCGCGTGGGCCAGCACTCACATCACTCAACGAAACTGCACACCTGTTGTAAAGGGTGGGGGGTGACGGTGAGTCACCCTGTAAGCGGGGTTCTGTACTTGCGTCTGCAAGCGATGACCATCCCTCTATGCGGCCTACCCGAAGGATTCCTTTCGGTGGGCGGGCAGCCCTCCTTCTGCTTGGCCTTGCTTCGAAAGGGGTTTACCAAGCCGTACAAATCGCTCTGCACGCTGGTGCGCTCTTACCGCACCGTTTCAGCCTTACCTGTGATGCAATTGCATCCATCGGCGGTTTGTTCTCTGTTGCACTTTCCGTTAGGTCGCCCCAACCTGACTCTCGTCAGCTTTCTGCCCTGTGAAGCCCCGACTTTCCTCAGCAATTTTCATTGCCGCGGTCATCCGGATAACTCACCGTCACTGACGAGTGTACGGAGGGGGCAATGAGTTCGCCTAGAAGTTTTTGTACTGGGTGCTACGGACAGATGTCAGTAGAGCATGCTGTTCAGGCTTGGCGTGTCCATTGACAACGGTGAACGGGTGCCGATTTCATTGAGCGGTCCAAGAAGAACTTGCACAGCGCTGAGTTGACCAAACGTGGAGGGAAGCGTTGCGGTGAGTTCTTCACCCTTGTCGCTCATTCCGGGAACGAAACCAGCGGTTCCACCACGAATCAACTGAGCGGCCACTGCGGCACGGCGTGAGGACGACGCGGCCAAGCGCATCATGCTTGCCCGCAATGCTGGTTCGACAGTGAGGCCAACGAAGTACTGGTATGTGGCTGCAACGAGTGATT
>JBIIJW010000147.1:0-4349 GCA_044233525.1 Ilumatobacteraceae bacterium
TTGAGCAAGGCGAAGAGATGCTCAATGAACTCAACAACGGAGAAGGAATCTCTGTAGAGCTGTCAAGAAACATGGCGCAAGAGATGAATCAACTTCGTCGTGACCCCGATGGCATATTGCTGGTGGGTACCGAGGGAACAAAAACAATCACCAACTTTCTCGCCCCGCAGTATGTCGTCGAAGGAATCGGACCTGTGTTGATTCCCACATTTGACGCCCAGCGAATCGTCGCAATGGTGTCCAAAGAATTCATTGAGGCCACAGCGGCCAGACACAACAAAGCCGAAGATCAAGACCTGGCTCAGATTGAATGGAATCTTCTGCTGGACAGCCTTTTCGATGCCACCCTCGAACTAGCCAACAATCGCTAAGGCTGGCGGTCCTTCAGCACTGGCAGTGTCATTGGTTCCACGCAGCCAATATCAACGCCACGCATTGCTGCACCGGCAGTCACTTCGCGCATCACATCGCTCAACGCGTCATCGGGCTTCCAGCGATTGTTCACCGCCCCCATGTCGGCTTCCACAATCCCCTGCAATCCAACAGCGCGATACACATCAATCAACATTGCAATCTCTACGCCATAGCCCGTTACAAAACTCAGTGACTTCGCCAGGTCCGCACGTATTGCCACTTGCCCACTCAACGGTTGGCTGAACTCGGCCAACTCTGCCGCCACCGTGCGCAACAACGGCCGCCCCACTTCTTCTGTTACTCGCCCGCCAGGCACGGCACGTGGCACACCATGTTCATCCACACGAACAAAGCCACCCTTCACAAACTGCACGCCGGCGGCGCCAATTGGTGCCACCAATGCCTGAAGATGCTCTAGCGAGATGTTCCCTAAATCAGCATCCAAAAACACAAACCAATCGGCACTCACGCTGTGCACACCACGAAATAACGAATCGCCTTTACCCAGCACCGGGCCAAGCTCTGGCAACAACGACGGCACATCCAACACCTCTATGCCGGCATCCCGCGCAATGGACACAGTCGCATCAGTCGACCCACCATCCAACACGTATGCACTGTGCACAACACCAGCATCAACCGCCTCGCGTGCAACACGCGCCGTGCGAGAAATTCCCTGCTCTTCATTCAGAGCAGGAATAAGAAGCGCAATGTGCATTACGACAACGACACGTGCGCCACCAGACCATCAATGGGTCCGCGCGGATACACACCGTATGCAGGCAAGCGATCTCTCCACTGCGATGGGCAATGCTCTGGCGCCACTTCAGACAATGGCTCCAACACAAATCGACGCTCCGAGAATCGTGGATGCGGAACAATCAATTCTTCAGAGTTGATAGTGACATCGTCATAGAACAACAAGTCAAGGTCCAACGTGCGCGGCCCCCAACGCTCTACACGAACGCGATGCGCTTCGGCTTCAATTTGCAACAGACGACGCAACATTGCATACGGGTCAAGATCGGTATCAATCACTGCCACCATGTTGAGATACGGACCTTGATTATCTGGCCCACCAACGGGATCTGTTTCAAACACTTGTGACTGCGCCACCACGTTCGACAAACGCTCTAAACCAAAACGCAAATACGCCACGCGGTCACCCAAGTTGGAACCCAACGCCACAATCGCACGATGGCGCGCCGGAATCCTCATGTCCACGCGACTGCGAACAATGCGCACTGCAGTTGAATCCAAATCCTCTGGAATCGGTGGGCGCAACTTTGTCAAACGCACATCGGCAACTTCCACATGATCAAACTGCAAGCACCGTTCTGCAATGCGTGCCACCAAACGCTCTAGCAACACATCGCGCGACGTGCGCACCACATCGGACACGGCCTGTGCAATGGCCCCGTAGTTGGCGGTGTCCACCAAGTTGTCGGTGAGGCCGGCTTCGGTGAGGTCTACCTCTAAGTCAATGTCCACCTGAACGGGCTGTTCGGCCTCTCGTTCGTGCGGAAGAACCCCCACCAGCGCCATTAAGCGCAGGCCATTTACATAGATATGGTCACGTGCCATTCGTTCTGTCTATCTGAGAAAACAACGCTCTGACTACGGTGGGGTGATGGCCGAGTTAATTCCATACGACGAATTCAGCATGTTTCACGAAAATGCCGCTGAATATGGCATCCCCTACACCAGTGCGCCCGTGGTGTCACGCGAGTTTGTTGCCATGGCCGATGGACGCCAGATCTCTGCATTGAAGTGGGGCACGGGCGAACCACAATTGGTCTTCCTCCACGGAGGAGCGCAAAACGCCCACACGTGGGACACCGTTGCACTTGCGTTGAACGTTCCGATGTTGTGCATCGACCTTCCTGGTCACGGTCACTCTGCATCTGCCGCGGCGTTTGACCCCAAGGCGCAACCACTGGAACAAAACGCAGCCGATGTTGCAGCCGTTATTCGCACACTTGCGCCACACGCACTCGGCGTTATCGGTATGTCACTCGGCGGTCTCACCACCGTTGCACTGTCGCGAGATTTTCCAGACCTTGTTCGCAAGATGGTGTTGGTCGACATCACACCTGGTGTCAACCAAGAAAAGACAAAACAGATCACCGACTTTGTGAACGGCCCTGCCACATTCCCCTCGTTTGAAGAACTTCTAGAACGCACCATTCAGTTCAACCCCACACGCACCGTGGAAAGTTTGCGTCGCGGCATTTTGCACAACGCACTACAAAAAGAAGACGGTTCGTGGGTGTGGCGTTACCGCCGCGACGATGCTCCACCATTGCCAGAAGTAGACGGCACAGTACAGCGACCATCCACGGCAGTGTTGTGGGACGCCATTCAACATTTCGGCAAGCCACTCCTATTTGTTCGCGGCATGCGATCACATCATCAGTTCGCGTGGAACATGTGGAGAATGCTGGTCACTCCGTGCAGGGCGACACACCGCTAGAACTAGCAGCGCTACTGAAAGACTTCTTCAGTCTCTAATCGTTCAGGCTGGTTTCTAAAAACTCAAATGCCTGCGTGGTAATTGCCTGATCGACGCCAATCACCAAATGGCGATTCGCATACACAGATTTGTATGTCCACCCCATGCGCTTTGACATTGTTCGCGGTGTATACGGCGGAATCACCGGGTCACCGCGCGCAATCGTGACAAACACCTTTGCGTCTTTAGCGTCGTCCAACGGCTTCACGTCACCAATAGGGCGTTGAGTGGCGGGCAGGTCATCACAAAATCGATACGTGAACGCTTCGGTGCCCATATAGAAATGGCGATTCTTCTTCAATGCATAGTCACCAAAGATGGTGGAGATTCTCTTCGCGGCGGAGGAAGAAACGTTTGCACAGGCTGCACGTGACGATTCTGGTGTTGGCAACGGTCCCGCCATCGCCATCAATTTGGTGCCATCCCCGTTTGATGCCTCATTAATGGCGATGAACAACGACTGCGGGTCACCCTCGGCAATCGCATTTGTGGCCGCACGAGCAATGGTGTCGAAATCAATTCCGGCTCCTAAACGACCCAGTCGCAGGTTCGTCTTGAACTGACTGAATGCTTGCGCCACATTTGCATTTGTTGGGCACGACAAATGTGACGCACACCAACGCATCGCCGTCACCACCGCAGCCTGCATCGATGCGAGTTGCTGTTCTGCTTGACGAACCATGGACTCTGCGGGATCCTGAGGCGAGTCCAGAACCGCTGCCAACACCTGTGTTGGTTGTGTCATCACCAAGGCCGTGGCGGCAGTTGCTCCAGTGCCCCACCCCATCACGGCAAATTTCTTCATACCCAACGCTTTTTTTACCTCAAGCACATCGTCCACATCGTCTAACGACGACATGACGTTCACATCCGTTAGTTCCACAGGTGAATCAACCGCACCACGTGGAGCAACCGCAATCACTGTGTAATCACGTGACACGGCGCCCAACTTCAGAGGCGCGTCTTCCACCAATGTTCGAGCATCATCGCCAAACGTTCTGTCTGGCAACAACATCAAAACCGGAGCCTTCTCTTCAGACGACAGTCGGCGATACACCGACACCTTGATGGTGTCTCCGTCAACATCTGATCCCACACGGGGAACGTCGATTCGTGCACAGTCAATGGCGCCGCATGGAAGCCATTCCACGTTGGTTGACACAACGTCATCAACATCTTCGTTAGTAGACGAATTGTCTGACGCACAACCCGCAAGAAGGGTTACTGCAACACAGATAACCCCAATAACGGCGCGACGTTTCATTTACTTACGCGTTGATTGAGTGCGATTTCCCAAGATGACTTTTTGGGTCACCAAGAATGATCCACCAGACTCTGCAACCGCGTGGAACTGTGCAGACTTTGCACGGCCAAGCGACACTGAGAACGTTGTTCGTGTTCCACTAGCAACTGCTTTGCCGTT
>JBIIJW010000148.1:0-4346 GCA_044233525.1 Ilumatobacteraceae bacterium
GCGTGTTACCTCTCCTGGCTTCCCCACGCTGTTGCCACATCCCACGAACGCAAATGTGCTCAACACAATTAAGACAGTCACCACTCGAAACTGTTTTCCCGCCATCGTCACCTCTACGCATTAATCAGATTCAATATGCTCACAATAACCGTCAAATGCTCGTCGATGAACAAATCCACCATGTGGGAATCTGCCGCTTTACGTGGGTTGGGACTTGTTCCAGTTGTTCACCAGTGCCGCGTAATGGCCATTCATCCCAATGAGTTCATCGTGTGAACCAATCTCGGTGATGCGCGCATCGGACACCACCGCGATCTTGTCTGCGCGCTGAACCGTGGACAAGCGGTGTGCCACCACAATCACTGAACGCCCCGCCATCAATTTCTCAAGGGCAGCCTCAATCAACATCTCAGTTCCAGGGTCAAGATTGGATGTTGCCTCATCCAATACCAACACTGCGGGGTCCACAAGCGCAGCTCGTGACAATGCGACTAACTGGCGCTCGCCTGCCGACAAACGTGACCCACGCTCGCGCACCTGAGTGTCGAGTCCCTCTGGCAGAGATTCAAAGCGTTCGCGTAATCCAAGATTGTTCAACGCGGTCAACAACATTTGCTCAGTTGCATCGGGACGTGCAATCAACAAGTTGTCGCGCACAGAGCCATCAAACAAGAAACCCTCTTGCGGAATCACCACAATGCGTCGGCGCAGATCTTCCATAGAAGCCTGACGAAGATCCACCCCGCCAAACAGAACTTGCCCCTCTTGCGGGTCGTACAAACGAGCCATCAGTTTCGCAAGCGTTGACTTACCAGCACCGGTTGGGCCAACGAGCGCCAAACGTGTTCCGGCGGTTAGCGACACGCTGACACCAGAGAGGGCCGGCTGAGATGCACCCGCATACGAGAACGTGATATTGCGAACATCAACATCACCCACTGCAGGCAATGGCGTGGGTGTTGGTGATTCAGCAACATCTGGCTCGGCATCCAAAATGCCGAACAGTTTGTGCAGTGCAGCAGCCGCTGATTGCAACGTGTTGTACAACTGCGACAACTGCTGCACGGGATCAAACAGGTTGGCCAGCAATAGGACGAATGCAACAACGGTTCCCAGCGACACAGTGCCGCGATGTACTAACCATCCGCCCACACCAACAATTAATGCAGATGACGCAATACCCGCAAACTCAATGAGACCGAAGTACCAGGTACTCACCTTCACGCTGTACATATGGCTGCGGAAGAGTGCGCGGTTTGATTCTTCAAATCGGCGAATTTGTTCGTCTTCACGTGCATAAGCCTGAATCACACGAACTCCGGTGATGCCTTCCTGCAATGCAGACAAGTTGGCGCCCACTTTCTCGCGAACTTCCAAATACGCCTTGTTGGAGTCGCGCTGAAACTTCACTGACGCAGCAATGAGGAAGGGGAACACAATCAATGTGATCAACGTGAGCTGCCACGACAAACTCAACAACAAAAAGAACGCCAAGAACAACAGCAAGAACGCGGAGAGGAACTGCATGAGTCCCCACTGCACTAGTTCTGCCATGGACTCAATATCTGCAGTCATGCGTGCCACCAACACGCCAGCCTTTTCGCGATCAAAGAATGCCATCGACTGGCGCTGCAATTGCGCAAACACTTTCACCCGCAACAAACGTAAGAATCCCTCGCCTGCCTTATTGAGTACCACGTACTGCATGCGACCAATCACATACGCAATGGCCACCACCACGAGATACGCAATCACCGTCAAGTTCAGGGCACGAGTGTCTTTCGCTTTGATACCGGCGTCAATTCCATGACGAACCAAGACCGGGCCAGCCAAGGTGCACGCCACGGTGATGGTCACCAGAACGAGCGCCCACAAAGCCTGCGTGCGAAACTCACCGGCCATGCGAATGCTGCGAGACAACACCACCCGTGTCTGCGTGCGGTTCAACTTGTCGTCTTCTTCAATTCCGCTCTTGCCGCCACCACGACCTCCGCCAGACCACATGGCTACTCACCCACCGTCTGTGTCATTGCGGCAAGGACTTCGCGATATCGGTCATTAGTAGCCAACAACTCGTGATGGGTTCCCGTTGCTGCAATCACTCCATTGTCGAGAAGAACGGCGCGGTCTGCTAACTCAATGGTGGCCGGCCGGTGCGCGATCACCAAAGTTGTTCTGCCGCGCATCACCGTTGCCAAGGCATCGCGAATTTCATGTTCTTTGGTGGGGTCAACAGCAGAGGTGGCGTCATCTAACACCAACACGCGCGGATCGGCAACAATCGCGCGCGCAATGGCAATGCGCTGACGTTGTCCACCCGACAGTGAAAAACCGCGTTCGCCTAACACGGTGTCGTACTTCTCGGGCAACTGCATCACGAAATCATGTGCACCAGCCAACTTGGCGGCACGAATAACAATCTCTGCATCAATGCCCGGCTTTGCAAATGCAATATTTGCCGACACTGTGTCGTGGAATAGCAACGTATCTTCAAACACAACCCCAACAGAGCGGCGCAAGTCAGACAATCTCAATTCGCGTAGATCAACTCCGTCTAGCGTGATGCTTCCTGTTTGCGGGTCATAGAAGCGCAGCAGCAACCGAGTGATGGTGGACTTTCCAGAACCAGTTGCTCCGACAATGGCCACCGACTCCCCTGGTTCAATCACCAAGTCAAGTCCGTTCAAAACACGCACATCTGTATGGCCTATGTCGTACCCAAATCGAACTCCACTGAATTTCACTGCCCCTACGGGCTGAGCCAAACCTGATGCAGGAAGTTTTGTTGGATGTGTTGGGCTCGCAATGGCCGGCTCTTCCGACAAAATCTCATTCACACGCAACAATGCAGACGCTGCTCGCTGACCAAATGCAATCGTCATTCCAATGTTGCGCATAGGCCAAATCAACATGGTGAGATACGTGTTGAACGCCACCAAACCACCAAGCGTCATATCGCCATTGATGACTCGGTGACCACCAAGACCCAACACCGCCACCAAACCGAGCGACGGCAACAAGTCAATTGCTGGCAGGAATCGGCTGCGAATACGTGCAGCGCGCATGGACTCGCGCTGAATGTCGTTGGCTTCTTCTTCTAACTTTCTCTGCTGGACAGCTTCAGCACCAAAACCTTTCACCACTCGAACGCCCGACACGCTCTCCTCCACCACGTTGGCCAACTGTGCTTGTTCTTGCTGTACAGCCAAGACAGCGGGGTGAATCTTGTTGGAGAACGAACGAGCCGACACATTGATGAAAGGAAGTGGCGCTAAGGACACTGCGGCCAGAATTGGATCTGACACGAACAGAATCACGACAACACCCAACACCATGGTGATCTGCGACACAAAGATAGGAATGTTGACAACAAATCCCTGCACTTGTTGCAAGTCGCTGGAGGAACGACTCATCAACTGTCCTGTTTGAGCACGATCATGGAATCCAACATGCAAGCCCTGCAAGTGAGCAAAGATCCGTTCGCGCAAGTATGTCTCGGTTAAGCGACTCTCACGGAACGCAATAAATCGGCGCCATGCTGCAAAGAACCCAGCAATAACTGCCGCGGCCAGAATCAACATGGTCCAGAAAATCAGTGATCCAGATTTCTCAATACCTCTGTCAATCGCCAGTTTCGTCAACTGTGGAACTGACACCTTGCCCAATGTCCAGGCAAGGCCCACCATGGCGCCCGTGGCTAATCCAACACGCTGCAAGCGCAACGTCTTGAAGAGAAGTTTCCACCCCTCGCGCGTGGGACGATCGGCGTCAGACATGTCTGACTAGTGCGCCGATGGTGACAGCGACTTCACTGCTTCCCAGTAATTCAACTCTGGGTCAAACGGCATGATGGCAAGCGATGATGTTGTCACTCCATTGTCAAAGTATTGGCGAATTCGATCACGGCAGTACTCAGGAGATCCGTGAACGATCAACTGGTCCACAACTTCATCAGGAATCGCAGCAAGCGCGGCCTTACGGTCTCCGGCTTTCCACATGTCCCACATGCCTTTTAGTTCATCTCCGCGACCCAACCACGCATGGAACTGGGCATACACCGGAACATTCAGATACGCAGCAATTGCAAACCGTGCGGCGGTACGCACCACTTCGGTGTTCTCAGACGGACACACAAAGATGCGCGCAACAATTTCTTTCGGAGTTCCCTCTGCTGCATCGCTCACCACTTTTGCAACCCGCAGGACATCTTCTGGGCTCAACCAGTTAATGATGGCACCGTCTGCTTCACGAGCTGCCAGACGCAACATTCCTTCACGTAGCGCTGCCACCAAAATTTGTGGTTTCACCTCTGGCCGAATTCCCAGACGGAAACCATCCACATTAAA
>JBIIJW010000149.1:0-4342 GCA_044233525.1 Ilumatobacteraceae bacterium
AAGGCGTCATCGTCGGCGATGGTTCCGATATCGGAGGCGGCGCTTCCATCATGGGCACGTTGTCTGGTGGCGGGAAAGAGATGGTCACCATTGGTGAGCGCTGTTTGCTTGGCGCAAATGCGGGTATCGGAATCAGTTTGGGTGACGACTGCATTGTTGAGGCTGGCCTGTACGTCACCGCAGGCACCGTTGTTATCGATCCATCGGGAAGCCCCGTGAAGGCACGATTGTTGTCTGGTCAATCCAACTTGTTGTATCGCCGCAATTCACTCACTGGAGCAGTGGAAGTCATCGCTCGCTCTGGTTCATGGGGCGGACTCAACGCAGAACTTCACAAGAACTAACAATGACTCCCGAGGAACTCGCGTCGCTGATTGAACGACGACGAAGCAGTCTTCTGATTGACGCCAACAGTGTCGTTTCGCCAGATGACATCATTGCCTTTACTCACGCTGCGCAATGGGCCCCCAATCACAAACGCACCTGGCCACTTCGTATCTGTGCAATCACTGGCGAGTCTCGACGCCAACTGGGCGAGGTTATTGCTGATGCAATGCGCGATCGAGGCGACGAAGTGCAGAAGGTGGAGAAGACACGCACCAAGTACTTGAGGTCTCCCCTGGTGTTGGCCGTGGCGTCTGCGGAAGGAACGTCAGCCAGTGAGACCACAGAAAACTCGTATGCAGTGGCGGCGGGAATTCAGAATTTGTTGTTAACTGCAGAAGCACGCGGATACGCAGCCCTGTGGGGTTCACCAGCAAAAGGTTCAAATGGGGCAATCACTCTGTTTTGTGGATTCGACACGACCGACACAGTGATGGGCTTGATTTATGTGGGTCGACCAACGCAGGCACCGCCACCGGTCGACCGTCCGCCCACTCGCATCACCTATCGCAACTAACACCATCGCACGCGTTCAACGCAACAGCAAACAGCGACTACCGTCACGTCTGTGACATTCCTGACGACATCAGCGCAACATGATCCACACGGAACCGCCGTCATTGCTTCGCAAGGCAGTCTCACGTGGGCCGAGATGGAACGTCGAGCACATCAAGTTGCCCATGCGCTTCGTGCAGCCGGATTGAACATTGGTGACCGATGGGCATTTCTCTCGGACAACCGCATCGAATGGCCAGAGTTGTTCTTAGGAAATGTTCTTGCCGGAACGCAATATGTTCCGCTGAATTGGCATCTCACCCTCCCTGAATTGGTCTATCTACTGCAAAACAGTTCTGCCACTTTTTTGATTGTCGACCAAAAGAACGAAACAACTGGTCGCTCAGCTGCGCATGAGGTGGGAATTCCAGATTGGCGAATTGTGGTGCTGGGCGACTCGTACGACGCATGGCGAGATAACCACAGTGATGCTCCATTCGAGTGCACCAGAACTGGGTCTGCACTTTTGTACACAGGAGGAACAACCGGCGCCTCAAAAGGCGTTGTTCGCGCAGATGTAGGTGTTCCATTCACCGCATGGCTCACAGGAGTCACGAATTGGGGCGCGTATGTGCGCATGCCAGATGAAGGCGTGTGTTACATCGCAACGCCCCTCTATCACGCATTTGGCACCGGGGTCTTACAGGCTTGCTTCGGCAGAAAGCACACCATTGTTTTGAAAGAACGTTTCGTAGCAGAAGATTTTTTGCGCGACATCGAACAGTACGGAGTGACGAGTGCGCCACTAGTTCCGACACTGATGGTTCGACTCGCAAAACTCGACGATGCCGCCTTCACACAACATGACTTATCGACATTGAAGTGGATCACGCACACCGCAGCGCCATGCCCGCCATGGGCCAAACAACGCCTGATTGACCTGCTCGGTCCCATTGTTGTTGAGTTCTACGGGAGTTCCGAAGGAACGGGACCCGTTGTGTGCACCAGCCAAGAGTGGATGGACCGACCTGGCACCGTCGGCAAACCTGCACCAATTTTGAAAGCCAGCGTGGTGGACGACAACGGACACGATCTTCCGGCTGGCGAGATTGGAACGTTGTACTTCCTACGCGACGGTGGTCCTCCTCAGTACCACGGAGACAAAGCAAAAACGGATGCATCGCGCCTTCCCGACGGCCGATTCACCGTCGGCGATCTGGGATACATGGATAGCGATGGATTTATTTATTTAGTGGACCGCAGAGTTGACCTCATCATCTCTGGTGGTTCCAACATTTATCCAGCAGAAATTGAAGGTGTTCTCAGCCAACATCCTGCGGTGAGAGACGTCGCCGTGTTTGGAATTCCACACTCAGAATTCGGACAAGAAGTCAAAGCAGCTATCGAACTTGAACCGGGACTGCAGGTCTCTGAATCCGACCTCATCTCATGGAGCAAAGAACGTCTTGCCTCCTACAAGTGCCCAAAGTCGGTGGACTTCCATGACGCACTGCCTCGCGAAGCTCACGGAAAACTGAAGAAGCGCTATCTCCGAGATGCGTATTGGCCATCTACCTAGCGCAACAGCAGTTCGCGAAACCATTCATCGGGGTTCGCGATTTCTCCCCGCAATTGTTTCCACTTTCTAGTCATTGCGTCACGACCAGCAACGGGGTAACTCGCAATTCGATCTGCGAGTTCGCACGCACGACTTAAAACATTGGCGTCGGATACCACTTCAGTCACAACACCAAGCCGCAACAAATCGTCAGCCGGCACTCGATCTGCCAAATAAATCAATCTGTCCGCAACGGCCGGTGAATGACGTAAATGCAACCATGCCGCGCACATTGGTGCGGCGACTCCAATCGCCAACTCTCCTACTTGCAGAAAAGATGTTTCGCCAGCCACGACGACCGGTGCGGCTAATGCCAATGCAGCCCCGGCATTGATGGCGTACTTTTCCAAGGCAACCACAACTGGAACGGGAGATGAGTACAAAGCTGCGTGAACCTCTGGCCACGCTGGCATGGGTCCTGGTTTTTTGCCGTCCCCTGAGGCATTGAGGTCGATACCCGAACAAAAGACCCCACCGTCACCGCGCAACAGAATGCAGTGCGTGTCGGGATGATGAGCGGCCTCACGAATGGCATCGCGCAATTGCTCAGCCATTTCCGCAGTGATGGCGTTCTTGCGATCTGGTCGACTCAGAATGATGTCAACGCGATGGCCGTAACTCTCTCGTTGAATACAAACGTTGCTCATGATGTTCTCACCTTAAATGACGTCACTTTTGATGATGACTTTCCATTTGGCTGAATGGTTGTGACGCGAACTGAGCACACTCCGCGACTCTTTGCAACGACCAACGAGCCTCTTACCGCACAGATTGACCGCGATCGCCCTAGAACAACAATCACGGTTCGTGTTTGCTGACCCATGACCCGCGTGGAAAGTGCCGAAACACTGAGTGTGCGCACAGCAGATGATGACACCACTGGATCACTTGATGGAACTGTGGTGGTGGTGGTCGTAGTCGTCGTTGAACTCGTCGTCGTAGTTGTTGGCGCTGCGTGATCTAGCACAATGCTGTCGGAATATATTCGTGATGCGTCAATTCGAGCACCGACAAATCGCACGTACACATTGGTTCCGTACACGCCAAAGCCAGCATCATCGAGTTCCCACTCAAACTGAGGAGTCAACGGCAGAGTGACCGTGCGCGCTGATGCGAAACCACCATCGTTGGACACTCGTATCGCCGTTGCCCACGTTGGCCACACCACCGACACCGTGACAGTTCGTGATGTTGTACGAGCAGAGCCATCGTTGATGGAGACACCAACGTCTCCAGATGGTGGTGGAAGGAATGCCTCAACGTTCATCGTTGAAGTTCGTACTACCGCGCCAGCCGATACTCGTACTCCTACCAACTTATTGCCTGTTGAAGTAAACGATGTCGTTGCAGTTGGCGTTGAACCTGTTGAAACTTCATACAAACCGTCTCCGTTGAAGTCCCATTCAAACTCCCTCGTGGAGAACTTGTTGAGAATAAACCGCGCATCAAACACAAACGGGGTGTCGGTCAGTGTGACGGAAGGACTCCCCCACGCAACAGCACCGATGGAAATTCCAAGAAAGTCATAGATTGCTGCGCGCGCTGTATCTGCATTGATCCCGTTAGCCCACGACCACAACGTGATGTTCTTGGTGTCGAGATCCCATCCGGACCCATTCCCAATGCCAAGGCCTGGATAGGTGCAGTTCCCCATCCAGTCATGAGCAGCTCCGATTGCTTTGCCCAGAATCTCAAACTTGTTGTTGTTTTCGCCGGTGGTGAGATTCCACAAATTGTGAATTGCTGGCACGCCTAATTCAGCGCCAGTAAACGTGATGGTGGTGGGCGACGATGCATTAGTCACCATTACTGCCGAACTTGCCTGGCATCCTGTCGCCTGCACTG
>JBIIJW010000150.1:0-4313 GCA_044233525.1 Ilumatobacteraceae bacterium
AGTAAATGGTGTGCTTGTCACCGGCGAGCAGTTGCTGCAGCACGGTGATGTCATCAACTTTGGTACCGCACAGGTGAGGTTCGAGGCCTCGTAGCCCGAACATGACAGACGCAGTCCTTAATGCGCTGAAGTTTCTACTTCTTGCGTTGATTTATCTCTTTTTTGCTCGCGTGTTGTGGGCGGTGTGGAGCGAAGTGCGCACGCCAATTGCAACATCTGGTGCGGCAAGACCAAAGAAGAAACGTGGATCAAAGTCTGTTCCTACATTCGTCGTGATTGAACCGAAACAACATCGTGGTCAATCATTCACATTGTCGAATGTTCTTGCCATTGGTCGACTGGAAGACAACGACATCATCATCACCGATGACTCCTTCATCTCGTCGCATCATGCGCGCATTGAAATTCGACCCGATGGCGTATGGGTGGTGGACGTGAAATCCACCAACGGCACATTCGTCAATGGTCACCGCTTACTTGATGCACGATCGGTGCGAAAAGGCGACAGAATTCAAGTGGGGTCAACAGTGTTGGAGATGCGGTCGTGAAACTCAAATGGGGTGCCACCACAGATGTGGGCATGGTGCGACAGCAAAACGAAGACGCGTACTTGGCAGAAGAAAACCTGTACATCGTTGCCGACGGCATGGGTGGCCACAATGCCGGTGAAGTTGCCAGCGCACTTGCGGTCACCACGGTGAAAGCCGGATCAAAGTCTGGCATTCACACCATGGAACAATTCCGTGAACTGGTACAACAGGCAAACACCGCCATCTACACCGCAAGTTTGGACGACAGCACACAAAGCGGCATGGGCACCACACTCACTGCACTTGCCGTTGTGCCCGGTGAAGAACCACGTGTGTTAGTGGCAAACGTTGGTGATTCGCGCACGTATCTCTTCCGCAACGGTGCTCTCTCGCGTTTATCGGTAGACCACAGTTACGTGCAAGAACTTGTGAACGAAGGAATTCTTACGCCAGAAGAAGCGCGTGTGCATCCGCGGCGCAACATTGTTACTCGTGCCATGGGTATTGAACGCTCGGTGATGGTGGATGTGTTTAGCCATCTTGTACGCACTGGTGATCGACTGGTGTTGTGTAGCGATGGCCTGGTGGACGAAGTAGCCGATGCAGATATTGCAGTGGTGTTGCGTCAACACAGTGATCCGCAAGACACCGCAGAAGCATTGGTGATGGTGGCCAACGCGAATGGTGGCCGCGACAACACCACTGTTGTTGTGGTGGACATTTTGGACGACATCAGCGAGCCAGTGGATTTGCCCGAAGCAGAAACAACAAAGGAAATTCCTGTTGTTACAGAAACTCCAACGAAAAAGAAGCGCAAGAAATCTGTTGTTGGCGTGGTGTTGTTCTGGAGCGTGTTAACAGCCATTGTCCTCAGTGCGGTCACCATCTTGGGTGTGTATGCACGGAGTGGTTATTTCATTGGGTTTGATTCCAGTGAGAACGTTGCGGTGTATCGCGGACGCCCTGGTGGGTTCTTGTGGTTTCAACCCACGATTGATACGCAAACAGAACTTGCTGGTGATGAACTTCCCGAAGACATTCTTCGTGATGTTGCGTTGAATCGCACCTTCACCTCGTCATCACAGGCACAGAAGTACCTTAGCTTCATCCAAATTGCCATTGTCGACGCCGCCACCACCACAACATCCACCACTGTTGCGAAGTAGGTCGTTGCGTGGATAGCCAAGTTGCACGCGCGAGACGAAGTACCGAACTAGGTCTGGTTCTTCTTTCGGCAGCTATTACTGCTGCATCCTTTGTGCTGGCCTCGTTGGGCGAGAACGCCTCGATGCCGGCGCGCATCATTCCGTTCTTGTTGTTTGTGTTGTCCTTGGTATTGGGCGCCCATGTGGTGGTGCGTTTTCTTGCACGTGGTGCAGACCCGTTGCTTCTTCCTACTGCTGCGTTTTTGCACGGTCTTGGCTATGTGATGATTGCGCGACTGTCAGATCGCTGGGCCGGGCTGCAAGCAACATGGAGCCTCATTGGAATTGGTGCCTTTGCTGTCACCTTGTTGGTATTGGACAGACCAGCCGACTTGCGTCGTTGGCAGTGGACATCACTTGGTGCTGGCCTCATCTTGTTGCTGTTGCCCATGGTGCCCGGTGTTGGTTTCACCAGTGGTGGTGCCCGCATTTGGGTGAGTGTGGGGCCCATTAATTTTCAGCCCGGAGAATTCGCAAAGATTCTCCTCGCCGTGTTCTTTGCCGCATATCTAGCTGAGCGTGGTCACCTCATTGTCTCAACAGAGAAGAAGTTCGGCATTGCACTGCCAGACCCTCGACACTTAGCGCCCATTGTGCTGGCGTGGGTGGTGTCTGTTGTGGTGATGGTGGGCCAACGAGATCTTGGTTCATCGCTTCTCTTCTTCACCTTGTTTGTTGTGATGATTTGGATTGCCACCGAACGAACCAGTTTCTTGGTGTTTGGTTTCGGATTGTTTGCGGCGGGCGCCGTGGTTGCGCATCAATTGTTCTCCCATGTGCAAACACGTGTGGACATTTGGTTAAACCCTTGGGACCAATACACCGGTCGCGGCTACCAACCCATCCAAGCGTTGTTTGCACTTGGCAATGGCGGAATCACCGGTACGGGACTTGGGTTGGGTTCGCCTGGTGCAATCCCCGCTGCGCACAACGACTTTATTTTTGCCGCCATTGGCGAAGAGTTGGGAATGCTGGGTGGCGTTGCAATTCTGAGTGCGTTTGTTCTTCTAGTGGGTGCAGGGATGCGCACCGCATTGCGCGCACAAAGCGACTTTGAAAAACTTCTCGCCACTGGTCTCACCACCATTGCTGCCGTGCAAACCTTCATCATTATTGGTGGCGTGTTACGTGTGGTTCCACTCACGGGTGTCACACTGCCCTTCATGAGCTACGGCGGATCATCTCTTGTAGCCAACTATGTGTTGCTGGCCATTCTTGTGCGCGTGAGTGATCACACATCGCGCACATTGCACGAGATTCCATTTACCTCGTCGCCACGTGAGAGATTCATCACCTGGCGTTTGAAGCGAGCCGCGTCGTGAATCAACGCATCCGTCATCTCACCGTTGCACTCATTGTGTTGTTTGCGGTGTTGTTTGTGCAACTCACCACATGGCAGGTGATGCGTCGAGATCGGTTAGTGAACGATGGGCGCAATAACCGTGTGAAGTTGCGCGAGTTCGATAAACCTCGTGGCGAAATTGTGACGGCCGACGGGAAAGTCATTGCCATGACCGAACCAGTAGATCTTGCGCAGAACCCCAACGACAAGTTCAATTTGCAACGCGTGTATCCAGGCGGCGACACCTACGCACACATCACGGGTTATTACTCACTTGGTTTTGGCTCCACTCAACTAGAGCGCACGCAAAACGATGTCTTGGTCGGCAAAACACCAAAGCAACTTCTTGAAGCAACAGGCAATCTGTTGTCCAAAGACGACACCACAGGCAAAGTAGTCACCACCATCGACAGTCGCATTCAAGAAGCAGCCAAGAAAGCGTTGGGAAAGCGTGAAGGTTCTGTGGTGGTCATGAATCCACTCACCGGTGCGGTGGTGGCCATGTATTCAAACCCATCGTTTGACCCCAACCTTGCTGCATCACATAACGGCAACACCGCCAATGAATACTTAAACAAGCAACAAGCCGATACTCGCAAACCCATGTTGGCCAACGCCTACCAAGAGCGATACATGCCTGGGTCCACCATGAAAATCGTGACTACTGCCATTGGTTTCGACACGGGGCTTCTCACACTCGATAGAACATTTAAAGACGAACGCTCGTGGTTGCCGCCAAACACCACTAAACCAATTCGCAACTACGGAAAGAAGTTGTGCGGCGGCGATGTGGCAGAAGTGTTCCGCCGTAGTTGCAACATTCCCTTTGCTCAACTTGCTGTTGAGATTGGGCCAGACCAAATGGTGAACGGCATGGCACGGTTCGGTTTCGAAGAACGTGTTCCATTTGATTTGCCAGGCGCTGCAGCCAGCACCTTTGGTGGTTTGGCCAAGGACTTTGCAGATTCGCTCGCACTTCTTGCCATTCACGGCTTTGGTCAAGGCCAAGTGCAAATCTCTCCGCTGCACATGGCCATGATGTCGTCCAGCGTGGCAAATGGCGGTCGCATGATGGAGCCGCACATTGTTGATCGCACTCTCACGCGCGCCGGCACGGTGATTTCACAAACAAATGCAGAGATGTGGAAGACAACAATGGCTCCCGCAACAGCAGCGACTCTCACGCAACTGATGATTGGTGTCGTGAAAAACGGAACTGCCACATGTTGTTTGCAG
>JBIIJW010000151.1:0-4307 GCA_044233525.1 Ilumatobacteraceae bacterium
TCCGTGCTTCAGAGCCATGCCAACGTGCACGTTTTTGCTGATGATGCTGCGGTCTCGCTAATTACTTAAGGCTGCGCGCGCCAACACAAACCAATCATGAAGTGCTCGACATCGCCCTGACTCCTACCGAGGAGTTTTCAACAGCAGTGAGCGCAGAAACGACAGCGCCGTAATCACGCTGAACTGGCGCATCTGATCGCGTTGTCCGGGCAGAACGCTTGTGGTGGAGTGTTCTGAGCCATCTTCAAGCACAACACCAATACACAGGGTGCCAACAGGCTTGCCATCTTGCTCATCTGGTCCTGCTACGCCAGTGACCGCCAAAGACACCGAACTTTTCAGAATGTTTCGAACCCCTCGCGCCATCTCGATTGCCGCGCTCTCCGACACAACCGGCCCAGGTGTGACGCCGAGAACAGAAAACTTCACGTCGCTGGCGTAGCTAACAACACCTCCGCGAAAGACAGAGGAAGAACCCGGAACATTAGTGATACGACCGCCGATTAAGCCGCCGGTCACAGATTCAGCAACGGCCAAGGTAGATCCGCGTTCGCGTAGTAACTGCAACACGACAACTCCAAACACCACGTCGTCGACTAGATCACGCACTCGATGTTCCCATGTTGCCAACAATTGTTCGGCTGCGTGTGCGTCTGAAGCCTTTGCGGTGAGTCGAACCTTGATGCCTTCCCACCCACTTGCGAGAAAAGCAAGAGTGGGATTTCCAAGTTCTTCAAGTTCTGCAATGACTGGGTCTAGGCGTTCGTTCAGCGCAGACTCTGCTTCGCCCCAGGTACGCAAGACGCGACTCACAATCACTGATTGCTCGCCACTACGCGCCAATAGATCTGGTAATACGGCGCGCGACAACATGTCGTGCATCTCGTGCGGAACACCAGGCATTGCGTAGATGACCTTGTCGCCCACTGGGCACATAAGTCCAGGGGCAGTTCCGCGTGTTTGCGGAATCACTGTTGCACCGACGGGAACCAATGCTTGTCGAAGATTGTTGGCTGCCATTTTTCGTTGACGTCGTGCAAACATCTCTTCAATCACCGCTGCTACTTCTGCATTGTGCTGAAGTTCCACGCCCATCACGGCAGCAATTGCCTCCCGCGTGAGATCGTCATGAGTCGGCCCCAGACCACCACACACGATGATGGCATCAGCATCCTTCAACCCAACTTGAAACGCCTCAACTATGCGATCGAGATTGTCCCCCACCTTTAACTGTAAGTGCGATGCAATTCCCGCAGCGGCGAGTTGTTCCCCAATGTAGGACGAATTGGTGTCAACGATTTGCCCCAGCAACAGCTCGGTGCCAACGGCAACAACATTGCACTTCATGCTGCAATCGTGTCCCTCGTACGCTCAGCGGTGCGAACATAGATCGCAAACGCGAGAAGAAGTCCGCACAACACCAGCGCAAAGACCGACAACAAGTGATACCCAACTGCGCGTCGAATGAACCCAGATGACAAACCAGCCATGCCACCACAGAAGCTCATCATCAAATCTGCCGAGCCTTGCACTGTGACCCGTTTGTCAACAGGGACGGACTCAATCAACATTGATGAACCACCAATGAGCCCGAAGTTCCAACCGATACCTAAGAGCCACAGTGATGGGAACAAGATGGGCCACGATTCGCCGCTCAACGCAGAGAGGGCTCCAGAGGCAACGAGTAAACCAGCACCAAGAATCACTGCGGCAACAGTTCCTTTCCTGTCGGCGTACTTTCCAACAAACGGACTAAAGGCATACATGCCTGCAATGTGAAGCGACACCACGTATTGGCTCACGCTTTCGTGTCCGTGGAGTTTCATGTGCACTGGCGTCATCGTCATCACTGCCACCATGGCCACTTGAGAAATCACCATGCTGGACAACGCAAGTCGACCACGTGTCGTTGACACGATGACTGACAACGCTTCAGTGATACTGGGCAACTTCGCATCTGATCGGTCGCGAATCCCACCCGCCACCACCAAGGGGTCAGGGCGCAATTGAAGCGAGATATTGCTGAATGCCAAAAACAGCACGAACGCCGACAACAACCACGGCCCGGTGTACTTGTGCAGCCCAAACCACTCCTGACCCGCCGCTTGAGCCGGACCAATGAGAAGTGGCGCAAAGACTGCACCAAATGTGGATGCAAACACAATGCGTGACATTGCACGCCCGCGCTCCTCGGGCAACGCAAGGTCTGTCGCTGTGTAGCGAGCCAACAAGTTGGCCGCTTGTCCGTTTCCAAACAAAAACAAACCAATCAGAAACAGGGCGAGATTGAATTGCTCAGCTCCAAATGCGGCAAGGAGTGCGCCGATTGTTCCCATGGCATAGCCATTGCGCAGTCCGGGGCGACGACCTTTTCGAATCATGTACCGAGATAACACCTGGGACATCACTGCTGTACCAACTGTGGTGGTGGCTGTTGCCAAACCACCCCACGGTGTTTTACTGCCAAGAATTTCTTGGATGACAAAAGCACCCACCGTGACCGATGCAGCCAACGCGGCTGACCCGACAATCTGACCAAGTGTCAACGTCCGCAGTGTGCGGCGCTGAATATCAGCAATCTGCTCGGCCGAGTACTCGATGGTCATTGAGAAGAAACCGTCGCCCGCCATGCATATTGCGCCGCACTGAGAAGCGTGAGCGCAACAGCAATCCACATACACACCACGAATGTCCATGTTGCATCGTTGATAGTTAATGGTGCGAGGGCAAAACCGACGGCCAATTGTTGACTAAACGTCTTCACCTTTGCCAACTTGCTCGCTGGCATTGAAACACCTTTCGAGCCAACAAACACTCGATACAAACTAACGATGATTTCGCGAGCAGCAATGATGACCACTGGCAAAATCCAGAACACATCGCGACTCACCAACGTAAACATTGCGCCAAGCACAAGAATCTTGTCTGCCAATGGGTCGAGAAATGCACCACTGCGTGTAATTCCATGTTTACGCGCGAGATAACCATCGAATCCATCGCTTCCGCACAACACAATCCACACAATTAACGCTGCCCACGACCCCACGCGCTCGTCCGGAATCATGGCGAACAAAAATGGCGAGGCCAGCACGCGCCCCACGGTGACCATGTTGGCCCACGTGACAATGGCGGTCTCGTCAACGGCCACTGTTGTTCTCCGCAGGAACGGCAATGAGATCTGGACCAAACACTTGCTCAACAACAACTGAATGGAAACGACCAACCTCTAATGACTCTGGGACTTGTACCACGCCATCAATTTCAGGGGCTTCACGGAATGAACGCGCGATCCCTGGTTCGTCGACCAACACGGTGACGGTCTCTCCCAATAGAGCATCACGACGTTCTGCGGTGATGGCGTCTTGAATTTCGCGCAGCTCCGCGATGCGTTCGTTCATCAACGACTCGTCAACATGATTCGGAAGGCTCAGCGCATGGGTGCCCTCTTCAGGGCTGAATGTGAAGAAACCACACCAATCAAGTTGAGCTTCGCGAACGAAGTCCAGCAACTGATCGTGATCTTCTTCGGTTTCGCCTGGGTAGCCAACAATGAAGTTGCTTCGGAACGTGGCATCTGGCGCAATAGAACGAATGCGTTCAATGCGCTCTAAGAAACGATCTTTGTCACCCCATCGACGCATACGGCGCAGATGTTCCTTACTGACGTGCTGAAGCGAGAGATCAAAGTATGGAACTCCGGTAGCGAGAATGGCGTCAATCAATTCATCGGACAGGTCGCTTGGATAGAGATACAACAAGCGCACCCAATCCGCCATTGCGGACACATCTTTCACCAACTGCACAATGGAGCCAGCGCCTAATTCTTCAGGGCGGTCTTTTCCGTAACTGGCGAGATCTTGTGCGACTAAGACAACCTCACGAACATCAACTTGTTGAACTTCATCGAGAATTGATGAAACGTCACGACTGCGTTGTGGGCCGCGGAAAGAAGGAATCGCACAAAACCCGCAGTTTCGATCGCACCCTTCTGCAATCTTGATATAGGCCCATGGCGCAGTGGACTTCGGGCGAGGAAGATTCAACAGATCGAATGTAGGCACTGCTCCCGTGACGGCAAGCGGCTTCTTCCCCAACTGAATAGGCACACCGAATCCGGCCACCTGGTCTGCTTCAGGAAGCGCATCTGCTAGTTCGTCGCCATAGCGCTCGGCCATGCATCCTGTGACCACCAAACGCGAGGAACGCTTGCGCTGGTCGTCGAGAGCCAGCAACGTATCAATGCTCTCCTTGCGTGCGTCTTCAATGAATGCACACGTATTAACAACAACGATGTCTGCCTTTGACGG
>JBIIJW010000152.1:0-4279 GCA_044233525.1 Ilumatobacteraceae bacterium
TGCGTCTCTTTAGAGAATGGCAACTGCATCACGCCGCCAACGATTGACAATCCAGCAAGAACAATGAGAGGCGTCAACATAGTCCACGGGCTCTCGTGCGGCGTGTGATCACCATGTGCGCCATGTACTTCAGAGTGGTCATGCCAACGGGCTTCCCCGTAGAACACCATGATGACTTGGCGAGTCATGTAATAAGCGGTGAGAAGAGCCGTAATAACACCAATCACATAAAGGGCACGATTATTAGCGAAGGCGTACAACAGAATTTCGTCTTTAGACCAGAAACCAGCGAACGGTGGAACGCCAGCAATTGCTAGCCAGCCAATAATGAAGGTAAAGCCAGTGATAGGCATCACCTTTCGCAAGGCACCCATGCGTCGCATGTCTTGTTCATGGTGCATACCGTGAATGACGGATCCTGAACCAAGGAATAACAAAGCCTTGAAAAACGCGTGCGTGATCATGTGGAAGATTGCTGCCACGTAAGCGCCGGAGCCGATAGCCAAGAACATGAATCCAAGTTGCGACACTGTTGAGTAGGCAAGAACCTTTTTGATGTCGGTTTGTGCAACAGCAATAGTTGCTGCAAACAATGCAGTGATTGCTCCGACTGTTGCAATGAGGTCACCGGCCCACGGATACGACGCATGAAGTACTGGTGACATTCGAGTCAACAAGAAAACTCCCGACGTGACCATGGTTGCCGCGTGGATCAAAGCAGATACTGGTGTTGGACCTTCCATTGCATCTGGAAGCCAGAGATACAACGGCAGCTGCGCACTTTTGCCGCAAGCGCCAACAAACAGCATCAATGCAATACCTGTTGCGGTAACAGCAGCTAAACCACCTTTTTCAGCTGCGTGGTTAATTCCTTCGTACGACAATGTTCCCACCGCTGTAAATGCGAGGAACATGGCCACCATCATTCCCCAGTCACCAACGCGGTTTGTCACAAAGGCTTTCTTGCCGGCCGATGCAGCCGAGTCACGGGTGTGCCAGAAGGAGATGAGGAAATAGGAGCAGGCTCCCACGCCTTCCCATCCGAGGAATGTGACGAGCAGGTTCTCTCCAAGCACCAGCATCAACATTGAGAACACGAACAAGTTGAGGTACATGAAGAACTTCGGAAACTTCGGGTCCCCGTGCATGTAGCCAATTGCGTAGAGATGAATGAGCGAACCGATTCCAGTGATGAACAAGGCCATGGTGATGCTGAGTGGATCCACCAGCCATGCCATGTCAATCTTCAGCGAACCAACAGGAATCCACGAAAAGAGAGTGAAAACGTGGTGACGGTCTTCAGTTGGAAGCGACAGCAGTTTGAAGTACGTGAGAGCAACCACTACAAATGACGCAGCCGTCATTGCTGTTGCAACGATGCCAGCAAATGGTTCTCCGAGTTTGCGACCAAACAGAAGAATGATGAAGAACCCAAGAAGTGGGAATGCAGGGACTAGCCAAATGAGATCCAACATGACGGTGTTAACCCTTCAGCGCCGTGAGGTCGTCGGCTGTCACACCGTTTCGTTTACGCATGATTGCAACAACAATTCCCAAACCAACCACAACTTCAGCCGCTGCAACAACCATCACAAAGAACACCACAACTTGACCATTGACGTCACTAATTGCCGTTGCTAGCGAAACAAATGTGAGGTTCACAGCATTCAGCATGAGCTCGATGCACATGAACATCACCAGTGGATTGCGTCGAACCATGACACCAAAAGTGCCAATTCCAAAAAGCACAGCAGCAAGAACCAGGTACCACGTTTCGGTGGGCTGAATGGCAGCAATCATTGCGCTCACTTCCCTTCCTCGTTTGCCTTAATGCGACGGGCCATCATCACGGTGCCAACAACCGCAACAAGGAGAAGGACCGAAGTGAGCTCGAATGCAAACACATTGTCACTAAAGATGGAGCGCGCTAATTGACGAACGTTGTCGTCGGGATTCTCCACCGTGGTGGGTAATAGACCATTTCCGCGACTAACAAGAACGTCGTCGGCAACAACAATTGCTGCAATGACAATTCCAACAACACCCAAACTGACAATGGCGGCCAGTGGTCGTTGCACTGTGAGTGGTTCGATGTTGACATCTTCTGCGCGATCAACGCCAAGCAACATGATGACAAACAGAAACAAAACAACAATTGCGCCCGCATAAACAATGACCTGCACGGCGGCGAGGAAATGCGCGTCATGAGACACGAACATCACGGCGACGCCAAACAAGGTGAGCACCAAGCTGAGCGCAGCGTGTACTGGGTTTGAACGCGTGATGACACCCAAGGCACCAGCAAGAACCATGGTTGCAGAAAGAACAAAGACAACAAGTTCCATTAGTGGTTGCCCTCGAGTTTCTCATCGCGAACATCCTGAGTTGGCTCTGGGGAACGAACTCCGTAACCCAACTCTCCACTCCAGCTCACCACACCTTCAAATGTGGCATCGCCTGCAGGCGCCGTGGCACGCATCCATCCGGATGTGTTGAGGTCTTCACCCGCACGCCAGTCTTCCCACGGCATGTGCTGTGGCTTGCCATCGTCTCCGACAAGCAGTTCTTCTTTTGTATAAATGGCATCTTTACGATTCGTGAACGAAAACTCGAACAATTTTGTTTCGGTAATGGCCTCGGTGGGACATGCCTCAACACACAAGTCGCAGTGGATACAACGGAGATAGTTGATTTCGTACACAAAACCAAAGCGCTCACCAGGTGAAGTGGGGTTATCTGGATCGTTGTCTGCTCCACGAACATAGATGCACTTGGCCGGGCACACGCCAGCACACAGTTCGCAGCCAATGCACTTCTCCATGCCATCTTCATAACGATTCAAAACATGTCGGCCGTGCAAACGCTCGGGCTTTTCAATCTTTTCGTCTTTGTCGTCACGATTCTTGCGCTTAAAGACGCGACCACCTGAATACTCAGTAGTGACCTTGTTTTTTGCACCATGCTGACGCATGGTGACGAGAAATCCACCGAAGTAACCCATTAGAAGCTGGCTCCGTTCTTCTCGCGATTGCGGCGACTGACTGAATGTGCGGCCTGAAGCAATGCGTAACCGATGATAAGAACAAGAGCCGAAATAATCGTGACAACTATCTGATCCCAACCGGCTTCACGACCAACGCGTTGTGCAGCAAGCAACATGAACCAGCCGAGAGCAGCTGGAATCAAAATGCGCCATCCAAGATCCATTAACTGGTCGTAGCGGAAACGTGGCAACGTTGCTCGGAACCATACATAGATGTAGAGGAAGACGAGAACCTTCAACAACAACCACACAGTTCCTTCAAGCGCATTTGGTAGAAGAGGAATGTCGAGCGTTGTATTTCCAATTGAAATTGGCTGTGGACCACCAAAGAACAAGGTGACAATCAACGCCGACATGGTGATGGTGTTCATGAATTCGGCAAGGAAAAACAGCGCAAAACGAATTGAGGAATACTCGGTGTTGAATCCGCCAACGAGCTCTTGTTCTGCTTCTACTAAGTCAAAGGGTGGACGATTGAGTTCAGCTGTTGCGGCAATGAGGAAAATAAAGAACGGTACGAATCCGGTAGCAACAAAGTTCCAGTTGCCGATTGTTGACTGCATGTTGACAATGCCTGCTGTTGACAATGTTCCAGACACCAACAGAACTGCACCAAGCGAGAGGCCAAGTGCAGCCTCATAAGACACCATCTGTGCTGATGCACGGACGGAACCAAGAAGTGGATACTTCGAACCACTTGACCAACCAGCCAACATGATTCCGTAAACAGCGATAGATGAAATTGCCAACGCAAACAACACACCCACTGGCGGGTCTGCTAATTGCAGCCGTGTTTCATGGCCGAACAAGGTGACCATTCCGCCGTTTCCATTGCGGAAGTCCCCGCCCAAGGGAATGATTGCAAATGCGAGAAACGCTGGAACTAGTGCCAGGTACGGCGCTAGGCGGAAGACCAATCGATCGGAACGCTCGGGAAGAAGATCTTCTTTGAAGAACAATTTGGTTCCATCGGCAAGCGTCTGCAGTAATCCCCATGGTCCCGCTTTGTTTGGACCAACACGGTTTTGCATTCCGGCAATAACTTTTCGCTCGAACCACACCATCAACATGGTGGCAACGAGTCCCACTACAAAAACGATGAGAACCTTCAGAAGCACAATGAAAAGAGGTGTCCACAAGAGACCGCCTTCCAACAGTGGGTCGATGGCAAGTAGCGAAATCATGAGACGGACTCAATTCTGACATCCACCACTGACTCACCGTGACGAACCAACT
>JBIIJW010000153.1:0-4274 GCA_044233525.1 Ilumatobacteraceae bacterium
CACGGTGAGATCACCAAGGGTTTCACCCGGCTCCGTTGCCAACATATTGGCTAGATGTTGGTCGGCCATGAGTTCTGCGTACGCAACGGTGACACAGCGAACCAACACGTCGTCGAGGGAGTCGGCACCTTCAACATGAGCTCGCAGCACCGTGAAGAAGTCTGTGAGCGAGCGAACCCGAACCGCTTCAAACAGAACATCTCGCCCACCAGGGAACATGCGGTACACAGTGGCTCTCGACACTTTTGATTCCGCGCAAATGTGGTCCATGGTGACCTTGTCGAAACCAAGCCGCTCAACGCAGGCCATGGTGGCGTCCAACACGGCGCATTCAGCTTCGGTGTATGAAGTGGCAGCACGTGTGACGTCCATCACTGTGAGACAGTACGGGCTTTGGTGTCTCACGTCAAGTGCTGAAATCCGACTTGTTGGGTCAGGATTACCTGGCGTTAGTATCACGTTGCCCTATTTCCTCTGAAAGGACCCCACCATGCGCAAACTCGCGCTCTCCATTGCTGTCACCAGCTCGTTGCTTCTTGCAGCGTGCGGTGGCGGTAGTTCATCATCAGACACCACAGCCGCATCTGGCGACGCAGCGCAGTCAGCGAAAGACTGTGCAGCAGGCAAGACCCTTGAAGAAGGTGTCCTCACCGTTGGTACAGGCGATCCTGCCTACTCACCATGGGTGCTCGACGACAAGCCTGAATCAAAGAAGGGCTTTGAAGCAGCAGTTGCATACGCAGTGGCAACCGAGCTTGGCATTGAAGATGCCAGCGTCAAGTGGGTTCGCACCACATTTGATGAAGCAATCCAGCCAGGTGCAAAGAACTTTGACTTCAACTTGCAGCAGTATTCCATTACCGAAGAGCGCAAGCAGACAGTCACTTTCAGCGATGGCTACTACACCACCAACCAAGCCATTGTTGGTTTGAATGATTCTGCAGCAAAGGGTGCAACCACTCTTGACGCGATCAAGAAGTTGAAGCTTGGTGCACAAGCTGGCACCACCAGCCTCACCTACATCACTGAGGTCATCAAGCCAGACCAAGAACCATTCGTCTACGACGACAACGCCGGCGCAAAAGCAGCGCTTGAAGCAAAGCAGATCGACGCCGCAGTGTTCGACTTGCCCACCGCTTTGTATGTATCGGCTGTTGAAATCGAAGGATCAACCGTTCTCGGCCAGTTCCCAGCACAAGATGGTGTTGCAGCAGATGAATTCGGACTTGTTTTCGACAAGGACAACGCTCTCGCAACCTGCGTGAACACCGCACTTGCAACGTTGAAGGAAAACGGAACACTTGCCGCAATCACCGCTGAGTGGTTGTCAACAAGCACCAACATTCCAGTCATCGAATAACTAGTTGTCGTAGCGACTCGCCGAAAATCATGGTTTCAACAATCAGTCGGCGAGTCGCATACGAGAAATCTCGTAAACGTCGCAGCATCGCGGTTGCCGCAGTCAGTTCACTGATTGTGGTAACCGCGATTGTGATTTTCATTCCCCGAATGCCGCGATGGGACCGTGTTCGCGCCTCGTTCTTCAATGGTGAAGTCTTTCGCGATTCTTTCCCACGCCTCCTTGACGCTTTCGTTCTCGACGTCAAAATCTTTCTATGGAGCGCACCCGCAATTCTCATTCTCGCCATGCTGGTTGCCATGGCGCGAAACTCGCGCTCCCCTGCTCTCTTTCCACTTCGCGCCTTCACCATTGCCTACACCGACATCATGCGCGGAGTTCCCGTGTTGTTGTGGATCTATCTGATTGGATTTGGCGTTCCAGGTCTTGGTCTTGAGCGCCCATGGAACAGCCCTCTTCTGTGGGGATCCATTGCGTTAATCCTCACCTATGCCTCATATGTTGCAGAAGTATTTCGTGCCGGCATTGAAAGCGTGCATGAATCGCAGCGTGCGGCTGCTCGATCGCTTGGGTTATCACATTGGCAAACAATGCGTCATGTGGTGATTCCTCAAGCGGTGCGTCGTGTCGTTCCTGCGTTAATGAACGACATGGTGTCGCTTCAAAAAGACGTCGCCCTCGTCAGCCTCATTGGCCCCATTGAAATTCTTCGTCGCGCCGGCGTTGACAAGTCAAAGTTTGCAAACTTCACGCCATACATTGCTGCAGCGGTGATCTTTCTGTCCATCACCATTCCCCTCACGCGCTTAACGGACTATCTCATGGAACGCGAACGCCGCCGCACCACTGGAACTCGAGTGCGATCATGAAGATGTCCGTCAAGAATCTCACGAAGTCGTATGGCACCCACACCGTGCTAAATGGCATTTCGCTAGACATCGAACAAGGCTCTGTTGTCACCTTGATTGGCCCCAGCGGGTCTGGCAAAAGCACATTGCTGCGTTGTTTGAACTTGCTTGAACCAATTGATGACGGTGAAATCTTTCTTGACGGCGAAGACATCTCCATTCCCGGCCTTGATGCCAACCCAATTCGCCAACGTGTTGGCATGGTGTTTCAAAGCTTCAATCTGTTTCCACACATGAGTGTGATGGACAACATCATTTTGTCCCCCACTCGCACACGGGGAGTTTCCAAATCTGCCGCACGACAGAAAGGTCTTGAGCTTCTCGATCGATTCGGGTTGGCAGATAAAGCAAACTCCTACCCCGACCAACTATCAGGTGGGCAACAGCAGCGAGTCGCAATTGTGCGCGCCCTGGCCGTGGAACCTGAAGTGCTTCTGCTTGACGAGATCACAAGTTCGCTCGACCCCGAACTTGTTGCTGAAGTGCTCGACGTTGTTCGTGAATTGAAGTCCAGTGGCATGACCATCGTTTTGGCAACGCACGAGATGGGCTTTGCACGCGACAGCAGCGACGTGGTGTGCGTTCTCGACAATGGACGCATTGTGGAACAAGGACCACCATCTCAAGTTTTTGGAAATCCGAAATCAGAACGAGTTCGTAGTTTCCTTCAGCGAATCATTGACTCCGGCCGCTTGTAGCCCTTTAGGCGTCGGGCAACACGTAGTCAGCGAATTGATCGCGCAGCGTCTTCTTCGAGAACTTTCCAACAGATGTCTTTGGTACTTCTGGAATGAACACCACATCGTCGGGCAACTGCCACTTGGCAAGACGCGGAACCAGGTGCTCGATGACTTCTTCCTTCGTCAGTGATTCGCCAGGCTTCACCACAACACAGGCAAGCGGACGCTCGCTCCACTTCGGATGTGGCACACCAATTACCGCCGCTTCGGCAATCTTTGGATGCGACATCAATTCGTTTTCAACATCGACAGATGAAATCCATTCGCCACCAGACTTAATGAGGTCTTTGGTGCGGTCAACAAGACGAATACGACCCTTTGCGTCAACAACAGCAACGTCGCCAGTGCGCAACCAACCGTCCTCAGTGAAGCTTTCACCAGAGCGTGGATCGTTGTAATAGTTGGCAGCAATCCATGGTCCTGCACACTGCAACTCACCGCTCGACTCGCCATCCCATGGCAATGGTGTGGTGGTACCGGGTTCAACAACTCGCATCTCAACACCGAAAGCAATGAGACCAACAGTGGTACGAAGTTCTGCCTGCTCTTCTTGTGGCAATGCACGGTCTGCTTTGGACATCGTGCACACTGCAGCAATTGGGCTGGTCTCTGTCATTCCCCAGGCTTGCAAAATGGGAAGGCCCGTTTGTTCGCGGTAAGCCTCGCTGAGTGCCTTTGGCACTGCAGAACCACCACACGGAATAGAACGCAACGATGATGTGTCTTTGCCCTTCAGCTCTGGCAACACTGCCATCCAAATTGTTGGTACGCCAGCGGCAACTGTGACCTTTTCTTCCACAATCAATTTCGCAATTGCTGGTCCCGACAGATCTGGACCAGGCATTACAAGATCTGCGCCAGTGGCGACACCTGCGTGTGCAAGTCCCCACGTATTGGCATGGAACATGGGAACTACTGGCAACAAGATGTCTGATTCACACACACCCACTGAGTCGGCAATCATTGTGCCCATGGTGTGCAGGTAGGTGCTGCGATGGCTGTACACCACGCCCTTTGGGTTACCTGTGGTGCCAGAGGTGTAACACATTGCAGCTGCTTGATTTTCATCAATGTCTGTTGGCCATTGCGCCGGCTTTGCATTCGCAAGCAACGCCTCGTATTCGTGCACGGTGTAACCAGGAACAGATGTTGGTACTTCACCCTTGCCGTCGTACATGAACACCAAGTGCTTCACCGTGGTGAACGTTGACAACAACGGCTGAATCAACGGATAGATGGACGTATCAATGAAGATGACTTCATCTT
>JBIIJW010000231.1:0-2881 GCA_044233525.1 Ilumatobacteraceae bacterium
TAAAGCGCTCGACAACGTATTCAGTACCAGTTGTTGTTCCGGTCAATGTTGAACTGTTACCAACAAAACCTGATCGACCAGTTGAGGAAATTGAAAAACTTTGTGAGACATCGGCGGCGGCGGTGTAGTTGGTGCTGATTGCTTGCGATGCAGTCAAAGAACACGTACCAGACGACAGCATCGTGACTGAAAGTCCAGATGTGGAACAAACAGATGGAGTGTTCGACGTAATGGTGGGGGCAATAGTTGACGTTGCAGATGCAGAAACGTTGAACGGAGTTGCGGACCACGCGCGATCAGGTGGGTCTGTAAACGAGATGGTGTTTGCTGCGCGCTGAATGGTGACAGTTTGTGCAGCAGATGTCCATGCTGCGTAGTTGGTGTCTCCAGCGCGTGTTGCGGTGACAGAACACGTTGCGCCTGCGTTGCCAGTTGCAGTCAAAGTTGAACCAGACACTGTGCAACTGCCTGTTGTTGCAAATGAAAATGCACCAGCTGTGGTGCCGCCACTTGCAGTCAACGCGAGTGTTGAACCATAAGTGATTGTGGAAGCGGATGTGACAGTGACCGTTGCTTGATCTGCTCCTGAAATAGTTCCGCAACGGAATCCCAATCTGTCCATGATGGAGCCCACATAGGCCACCATGCCCACGGCCACCGTGCCGGTGGGGCATTCCACGGTCTCTCGTTGTGACGGCGATGATGTCCCCGCGTTCGACCAACCAAACACGGTGCCGCTTGTTGAACGAGCGTCGCCTCGCGGGATTGACCCACACATCAACTGAAAACCGGAGACGTAGCCATTGGATTGTTTGTGCATGACTGCGCCGACAATTGCCTGAGAACTGGTGCAGCGTTGCGCAGTTAGGCCCGTGTTGCCGGCGTCGCCTCCCCATGTGGAATCGCCGCCGACAGAACCAGTCACGGTGTTGTGGGTGGCACCATTCGCGGTGAGGTCTGCACAATGCACAATTGGTCGAGTAAGTGAGATCCAGCCGCTAGCGCCTGTTGCGCCAAGCTGGTAGACAACACTTCCGGCGGGACAGTCGCCACGTTGGTATCCACCGCCTCCGGTAGTGGACACAACTTCGTTGGTGTTGCTAATGGAGTAACCCTTTGCTGTGGGGCTGTTTGCAAACATCACAGCGAATGCAACAAGGCCAACTCCGCCAAGCACAACGATGCGACGCATACGAATGACGCGTCGCTTTATTCGAAAGCGAGGAAAGTGTGGTGCTGGCGGCATGTGTGGGAAATGTCGTCTATATAGAGGACACCCAAATTGTACTGCCGCTTTAGAACGGTTGTCTAGGGGGCGTCTGTGGCCAAAACCCTATGAAATAAAGACTTCAAGGGTGATGGAGGAGACGAAAGGTCGTCCCGACTACCCGAAATTCCTCCCCGTGTCGGGCTGGGTCGACGGTGCGCAAAATGACAACATCTAGTCCTTCGCCACGGGCACCTGCGCCAGTGAAGTGAACGCCATGGTTAATGCCCAATTCTTCCCATCGTGCACGAGCTGCATCGGGGTCTTCGACGGCAACTTCGAAACCAAGAATTTCCGACGCCACCGATGATGCGCGACGAGTTGCCCAATTTTTTCCTGCCCATGGCCATTCACCGGGAATGTCTGTTTCGTCAATAGAAACAAGGGTTCCTGACGTATCTCGAGGATGCATATGGTGTCCTCTAATTCCAGGAACTGATCCTTCCCATACAAATCGCACACCACGTTGTTTCGCATGTGCGACAAGTTCATCAACATTGTCGGTGTCGTAAATGGCCATGTACCCGCCATCGCCGCCGCGCTTGTGAAGCAGTCGACCTGCTGTGGTGTTGTCTGCAATGGGGGAGACAATCTCTAAAAACTGATCTCCAATGCAGAACAATGCATTGTGCAATCCGAAATGAGCAACGCCTGGGTCTCGGTAAATGACATCAACATCGAGCGCGGCGGACAGGTCCCTGACGGCCTCCTCAAGGTCGCGAGCAACGAGGGCTATTTGACGGATTCGAATCATTTCCACACCTTAGACGGCGAGAAACCCTTGTAAATCAAGGGTTCCAGCAGGGCTGTGGATATCCACCACTTCCATGTGACATTCGTTACATTCACTAGTGGGCGGGGGCTTACTCGAAAGAGGTAACCCTATGTACACACTTGGCTCACTTATCTTGTTGGCCATCCTCCTCGGCGCTGTCATGCCTGTGTTCCACAGCATCACCAGCACCGTCAAGTTGGATGCAATCATCAACCGCTTGCCCATCATCAAAGATCACATCACACTCGCTGTGAGCATCTTGCTCGTATGGGCTCTTGACATCAGCATCGTTTCAACAATGACCGGCTCCATGCGTGAATCATGGATGACCATTTGTGTTGACGGATGCATCGTGTACGGAATGATTCCAGTGAAAGATGCAATCGTTCAATTCATCAGTCGTGGCCTTTCGGGCCTTCGTGCTGCTTAAGTAACACAACAACTCCTCCAAAGTGGAAGAGCCACCGCGTCAGCGGTGGCTCTTCTTTTTGTCATGAGTTGGTGAATTAGCTACGTGGAACTTTGCTCCACGCAATGTCTTTGTCGACGCGTGGCTCACCGGGAAGACCAAGTACTTGTTCTCCCAAAATGTTGCGCATAATTTCGCTGGTGCCACCTTCAATTGAATTCGCACGAACACGCAAGAACGCATGACGAACTCCACCTTCAGAGCCATCAACCGACAATGAATCTGGTCGACGGAATGAGAAGTCGTAGTCGACCATTCCTTCTGCACCCATTAACTCAATGCTGAACTCGGTGACCTTCTTGTTGAAGTCTGCGAGCATCAACTTTGAAATAGAGCCCTCTGGTCCGGGGTTGCCAGCCTTCGCTGCTTG
>JBIIJW010000154.1:0-4190 GCA_044233525.1 Ilumatobacteraceae bacterium
GTGCAGTGAGCTCTACAAGGGCTACAACCTGCACTCCGCGTTCGGCTGCGTACACCAAATTTCTGGCAATGGGGCTATCGGCCGAGGTGCGATACAGCGTTGCTTTAATGGCGCGGACATACGGATCATGGGCTGCTTGTCGGATGAACTCTTCCGTTGAACTGGAGAATGACTCGTACGGATGATGCACCATGAGATCGCGATGGCGAAGCACGCTGAAGAAACTCTGCCCTGCGTCTGTGGCGGCGGACAGTCGACCAGCAGTGGTCAGTGGCCACGGCGCATCGTGAAGTTCTGGTGCGTTAATCCGATGAAGTTGCCAGAGTTCAGTTCCGCCAACAAACCATTGGTGACGATAGATGTCTTCGGAATCTAGTTCTAGCTCTTCTGCAATCAATGCGAGAACGTCATCTGGCATTGATGTTGACACTTCAAGGCGTACTGCATTTCCGAATCGACGACGACGAAGTTCAATTTCCACCATCTCTAGAAGGTCTTCGGCTTCTTCACTATCAATGGAGAGGTCGGTATTGCGAGTGACTCGAAAAACGGAAGGGACGCCAACATTCATTCCAGGGAAAAGTGTTGTGAGCTTGGTCATGATGACGTCTTCCAACAGAATGAATCGCTTGTTTCCAAGATCCACGAAGCGAGGAATGGTGTCGGGAACCTTCACTCGCGCAAACCGTGTGGTGTCTGTCTCTGGATCGGTGACCAGCACTCCGATACTGAGTGCCAAGTTCGAGATGTAGGGGAAGGGATGAGTGGGGTCAACGGCAAGCGGTGTGAGAACCGGAAGAATTTCTCGTTCGAAGTAGTGATTGAGATATGACGATTCGTCGGGGGTGAGGTCACTAGGCGCAGCGACGAGATACCCAGCGTCGCGTAGCTCTCCCGTGAGGCCGGCAAGAATTGTGTCTCGCTGCGTTGTGAGTGCGATGGTTTTTGCTCGAATTGCAATCAACTGTTGATGCGGGGTCATGCCGTCGAAACTGAGGCTGGTGATTCCTGCTTCGACACGGTCGTGAAGTGCGCCGACTCGGACTTGGAAGAACTCGTCCAGATTTGATGAAAAAATGGCGATGAACTTGAAACGCTCCAAAAGTGGCACAGACGGATCTTCTGCAAAAGCCAATACCCTGTGGTTGAAGTCCAGCCAACTAAGTTCGCGGTTGACGAACAAGTTGATTCCCATACCTACACAGTACAAACTTGGCCAGAATGAAGCTCCTCGCATTAATAAACTTCAGCACTGTTCACGCGAAGTTTGTTTATGCGTTACCTAGCCGGGCGGGAAATTGGAGATGACCACAAATGCCGCCGACCGAGCAGTTGTTGCCGCCATCGATCTTGGCACCAACAGTTTTCATATGGTGATAGCCGACGTTGATCACCTCGGGTTTCACATCATCACCACGGAGAAAGAAGTGGTGCGTCTGGGGGCCGGTGTTCAGGGATTCGACCACTTGTCCGACGACGCTATTGACCGTGGAATCGCGGCGTTACGTCGAATGAAACACATCGCGCAGGCCCATTCGGCCATTGTGAGGGCCGTAGCAACGAGCGCGGTTCGAGAAGCAGATAATGGTCCCGAGTTTGTGGAACGTGTCCGGCGCGAAGTGGGAATTGATGTGGACGTCATTTCTGGGGCCGAAGAAGCTCGCCTTATTGCGCTGGGTGTTCGACACTCGTTAGCACTCGCAGACCAAGAAGTTCTGATGATTGACATTGGAGGTGGATCTACAGAATTCACAGTTGCTAAAGGTCGACGAACTTTCATCTCTCAAAGCATCAAACTGGGTGCTGTTCGTCTCACTGACAAGTTTTTTGCCGATGGGGTATCTGATTCATCCGTGAACAAGGCTCGTGCATTCATTTCTTCCACGTTTGCTCCACTTGCAAACGACATCAATGTTGCTGGATTCGAACGAGTGGTTGTGTCCTCTGGTACATGCGAAACCATCGCGCGGGTTGCGCTCGTTAATCGCGGCCGAGACGATGTCGCATCCATGAACGCGCAAACATTTTCTCGTGCTGAAGTTAATGATGTTGTGAACGAAGTACTCGAAGCAAAGCTGCCGTTGAAGATTGCCGAGATTCCAGGAATTGAAGCCAAGCGCGCCGACATAATCGCTGCGGGGTCTCTTTTGCTTCAGGAGATTTGTCGTCAGCTGAAGATTGCACAACTTGAATACAGCGACTTCGCACTTCGTGAAGGAGTGCTGATTGATTCAATGGAACAAATTCTGGGTCGGCCATCCTCAAAGCGTGATGCGGCGCGAGATGGTGTTGTTCGTTTTGCTCAGCGTTGTTCGGTTGATTTAGAACACTCTGAACATGTTGCGAAACTGTCAGTTGACATTTTCCGATCACTTCACAAGCATTACGAATTGAATGATCGTTTAATGCCATTGCTTGAAGCGGCTGCAATTTTGTCAAACGTTGGCGCATCTGTCTCGTACTCAAAGCATCATCTCCATTCGTACTACATGATTCGAAATTCAGATCTTGTGGGATTCTCGGAAGAAGACATTGAGTTAATTGCTCTTGCCGCCCGCTATCACCGAAAAGGCGTACCGAAGAAGTCTCATGATGAATATGCGGCGTTGTCTGAGGAGAGGCAACAAGATGTCGACGTCATGGCAGGAATTCTGCGAATAGCAACAGGACTAGACAGGTCTCACGATCAGTGTGTGCGTTCCGTTTCAGCCTCTATCCGTGAGATTGACGGTGAAGAGGTTGTTCAGTTGTTTGCTCGCAGTGAATGTGACAACCGTGAAGTTCTAGATCTCAACTTGTACACCGCGCAAGATCGCACCGCACTCCTTGAAGAGTTTCTTGGTTGCCCAATTGTGTTGAAGGGTTCGTAATTCTTCTTACGGCTCCACAATATGGAAACCCGGCGTGAATGAGTCGAGGTTGCCAAAGATGGTTAACAAAGCGGCAGGGTCACCATCAACCGCAATGTTCCCGGCCTGTATTTGTTCCATAAACGTGGTCTCTTGCGTGACAACTTCAATCAAAGTTGTGCGGGGGAGAGACACCGTGACGGAGGCCCGTGGTTCGTGGCGGCCTTTCACATGGAACAGAGTGCGATTAGATAATCCGAGTACCCAATTTTCGTTGATATCCGTGAATGTCCAGTTGACAAACTCGGTCATGCCGCCAACGTTCTCTGACACAAGTCGAACCGCGACCGCGTCGAAGACTTGCTCAACAGACATCGCGCGCAAAATGCCTCGACCTCTACCTGCGCCTCCAAGAAGTTGTGGCGGGCCATGGCGAAGTTCTTGGGCGGCATTGAGATAAGCATTTCGGAACGTGGCGGATTCGCATTGGTATCCAAGCTGTTCGAAAGTGTCTGCTTGTAAGTGACGAGCTTCGTCGTTTGTGGGATCTGCAAACACCAGGTGATTCACAACTTCAACCACCCAGCGATAATCACCATCATTAAATGATTGACGGGCTTTTGCCAACAGTGCATCGGCGCCACCTGCAAGTTCCACATAACGCCGACCAGCTTCAACTGGCGGGTACTTCTTCAAGTTTGCGGGGTTGCCGTCGTACCAACTTAAGTAGCGCTGGTAAACGGCTTTTGCATTGTGTACCAAATCTCCGTAGAAGCCACGCGTGTGTTCATTCGCTTTGAATTCTTCTGGCAACTCAAGTGTTTCTGCAATCTCGGTTGCAACAAGACCCTTGTTTGCAAAGCGCATTGTTTGGTCATGCATCCACTTGTAGAGGTCTCTTTGTTTTGTGAGGAAGTCGTTTAGGTCTTCGTTACCCCAGCGAGGCCAATGGTGAGATGTGAACAGCACATCGGCTTGGGCTCCGAATAACTCCTTTGCCTCATTGATGTACTTCGACCAATTCATCGCGTTGCGTACTAGGGCGCCGCGAATAGGAATGAGGTTGTGCATGGTGTGGTTACAGTTCTCGGCCATGCACAACGCGCCGAGGTCTGGAAAGTAGAAGTTCATCTCGGCCGGAGCTTCCGACTCTGGAGTGAGTTGGAAGATCACACGCACACCATCAATCACCATTTCTTCACCTGTTCGGGTGATGTCGTGCGTAGGTGCAATCAAACCTGGCGGACCAACGGGTACTGAAGTTCCCAATCCGGCGTCGATATGGCCGGTTGGTCCTGGCGGGAGCATGGGGCCAAATTGGAACAATGCACGGCGACCCAT
>JBIIJW010000155.1:0-4161 GCA_044233525.1 Ilumatobacteraceae bacterium
CTCGTTCGCGTGGAGCAGATCTTTCCCGCGTTGACGAGCGAGACGATGTTTGTGTGCGCGTGCGAGTAGACGTTGAGCCAGACGAAGGCTTAGAACGACTTGTTGAAGTGTTCGATCGTGAGGGCGTGCCGTGTGAACGCGTCCCGCGTCGTGACTCGTTGCTCATGGTGCACCAACAACAGCTGGCTTTAGCCTTCCAAACTCATCAAGTTGAGATTCCTGGGCTCCAACAACATCTGCATCCACTTTGCCAACGGTGGCCGCAACTTCTGCAGCAATTGATGCGGGGATATCCACGATGCGGGTGGCCTGACTAGGCACCATTCCCATTGCGCCGGCACTTTGAATCAACTTCTCGGGCGACTGCAGAGCTGCGCGCTCGGCTCGCAATGAATCGAAATGAAGACGAGCACGGAAGATGTCGTAGTTCATTGAGTCAATCTGCATCTGGCGATGTGCCATGTGAACATGCAGTGTCACGACACAGCCCATGGACACCAATAGTGCGCCAACTACTACAAAAACTCGAACATAACGACGCTCGGCCTGCGGAACAAGCGCTAGCGGCGAGCGTTCCCCATTCTCGCGCGGCGAAAGAACTGAAGAGAGACGAAACGCGACAGCCATTGCTATTTCACCTCGTCCGACATTGACAGTTTGCGAACAACTCGCAAGCGCGCAGATGCACTACGCGGATTACGGGCTTGTTCATCTCGTCCTGCTTCGCGAGATACTCGAACGCGTTCCACGGTCTTCAGCGCTCCACATCCACACGGAAGATGAGATGGACAGGTGCAATCGCCAGTTTCTGCTGTTCGCATCACTTGTTTCACGATGCGGTCTTCGCCAGAGTGGTACGACAACACCGCAAGACATGCACCTGGCGCGAGTAAAGCGATTGTGTCGCGCAATGCGCCGGGGAGAATGTCCAACTCTGCATTTACTTCAATGCGAATTGCTTGAAACGTGCGCTTCGACGGGTGACCACCACGTCGACGAGCTGGCGCAGGAATAGCTGACGCAACGATGTCGGACAACTGAGCAGTGGTTGTCACTGGTCGAGCAGCAACGATGGAACGTGCGATACGTGAAGCAAACTTTTCGTCGGCATTTCGACGCAACATCTCTGCGAGTGACTTTTCGTCGTATTCATTCACCACGGTGTCGGCGCTGAGTGCTTGTTCGCGATTCATTCGCATATCCAACGGAGCATCGAATCGATACGAGAACCCGCGCTCAGCGACGTCGAATTGTGGTGACGACACGCCGAGGTCGAAGAGGGCGCCGGCCAACGAACCGATCCCCTCTTCGGCCACGACACGTGACACTGAATCAAAGCGAGCGTGCCGGAGGGTCGCACGTTCGCGAAGACCAGAGTCGAGAAGAGTTGTTGATGCAGCAGCAAGTGCGGTGTTGTCTTGGTCGATTCCCAACAGGGAAATGTGAGGGTGCGCCGACAACAGCGCGACAGAATGTCCAGCGCCACCCAAGGTGGCATCAAGGAACACCCCGTCGTTCATGTCAAGAAATACAGACATGACCTCATCCAGCATGACGGGGTCATGCAAGAACGTATTCATGCGATCCTTGCCCTCGGCCCCTGGCAGCCTCCCGGACAGCGAATGCCGTCCGGATTTATCCCCGGTACGTGCGCGATGGCAGCGGGCGGAGTTGGAGCTAACCACCGTGCCATCCGGGAGACTGCCAGAGGCCGTGGGCCACTGGACGGTTGATAAGACATTCGAAGCATCGACGATCACGCGCCCGCTCCAGCGATCATTTCGGTGCCAGCACCAATGTTGCGCTCGTGGCGATCTGGCTCCCAGATTTCAACTCGGTCGAATGAACCAGCAACGGTGACTTTTGCACCCAACGTGATGCCGGCGTATTCGCGCAACTTTTCTTCAATCGTGATGCGCCCCTGCGCATCGATGGTGGCTTCCACCGTGCTGACAGCTAACGCACGGGATTCGCTTCGACCCAATTCACCACGACGAACCTTTTCCAAGATGTCGGCGGCTTCTCGTTCAAATGCCTCTGCGGTCATGACGTCGATGCACTTATCGCGACCAAATGAGAGGTAACAGCGTGGCTCGAGACGGGGGCGAAAAGCAGCAGGCAGCGCGAGTCGACCCTTTGGGTCGAGCTGTCGCTCATGCACTCCTACAAACACGTCTCCGCCTCCCGGGGGGAGATCTCCGCCTCCACCACGCTGGTTACTCTATTCCCCACTTTCCCCCTATGTCAACCATTTACCCCCACTTTTCTCCACCATTCCCCCCACCGGTCCCCCATGAGACCCACTCAGGCAAAGCGGGGCTACGGAAGCAAAAAGGGAAATGCGGCCTCACCGAGCTGCGAGGAGAACAGAAACTTGGCGAGGCGCGATTACAGAGGAAGCGCGTTGACAACAGCAGAAACGACAGCGTCTGCATCTGCGTCGAGAGTTGCAACGTGTAGGCGCTTCACACCGTCAGCTGCGTGCGGCGACGCAATGCACGACAACCACGAGTCACTGTTCCAGTGCCGATACAACACGCATTGAAACCGTGCACCGTCTCGTGTTCTCCGTTGGCTAATGCCCACAAGTTTGCGATCACCAACAAAAACTTCACCTGGAGAATGACTAGCGAAACACACATCGCGTCCGTAATCGCCCGCTACAAACGCACTGCGAAAGACCGCTGCATTGACCCATGGTGATAACGCATGGACAAAGACGTCGCCTAACCACAACATTGACGACGACACATCGTCAGTCCACAACGGGTCGTCTTTCGGAATAGTGATGTCTAGCCAAATGGAATCTGTGGGATGCACAAACACCAATCCGCCGCCACTTCGCCGACGAACAACATCAATCTCGTGTTGTACAGCGCATTCGCTATCAATCAGTTCAACCGATTGTGACGAGCCAACAATGAGTGCTGCACGACTGACATTGCACCACCACAGCCCCCGCTCGCCTACTGGATCGAGAGCATGAAAATCAGCTGCGGTGCCACTCCAATGATGTTGATTCCACGGAGAGACCATTGGGGGCATCTCTCTACTCTTGTCTGTTTAGCTTGCTTCAGCCAAGTACGGCTTCCACTCTTCTGGAACCCGCGGAACTGAGTAGGCAATCCACGACATCTCGCGTGGCGCTCGTGGTGTTGTTGCCAGCTTCATGCCCGCTTCGTCTGGCGTGCGATCGCGCTTCCGAAGATTGCACGCCCGACAGGCCGCAATGACGTTCTCCCACACATTTTTCCCGCCGCGCGAACGTGGCAGGACATGGTCGATGCTGTCCGCATGGCTCCCGCAATAACCACACTTGTGATTATCGCGAGCAAACACTGCGCGACGAGACATTGCAGTGTGGCGATGATACGGAACCTTGACGACATAGCGCAGACGAATGACAACGGGCGACGCCATGGAAAAACGTTCGGAGTGAATGTGAGTTCCGTCGTCGGCAACAACATCGGCTTTGTCGAGAAGAACAAGGCAAATTGCACGACGAGCCGACACGACACTGAGCGGTTCGTACGTTGCATTGAGTACGAGCGCGCTCCTCATCTCTATCTCACCCTGATCCGTTGAGAGTGCACAACAAAAGACTCACGTCGAACTGAGTTCATGAGCGTTGTTCTTTGCACCATTGCAGATAGTCCACCACATCAACGGGCCGAATCTCGCCACGGGGCTCACCATGGCCCCCTCCGTACTGGGTGACAAGCCGGAATTCGAGATAGTCGGCCTGTGGAAGAGGAAGAAATGGTGCCCGCTTCCACCAACCCCGGGGAGCAAGGCGAGCAACTTGGCGTATGGCGGTGAACCACAGCGATGGACGGACGAGGACAGCCCCAATAATGGCGGGACGAGCGATGGACGCAACTCCCGACGATGTCATGGGCTAGTCGCGCGGAAACCGCACCCGCGGTTTCGGCATCTTTTGAGCAAGGTCTTGCACGCCGGCACGACCAATGAGACGAAGTTGACGTTCGATGTTGAGTGCACAACCAAGCATTCCAATGAACGCTACGAACGCTGCCAAGTAGTGAATTTGGAGTGTGACGACGATGCCAATGAGACACACCACCATTCCCACGAGTGACCACCACACGCTGCGAGCGGAGTGGCGATACAGACCCGACGATGACACTGCCGAAGCAAACT
>JBIIJW010000156.1:0-4141 GCA_044233525.1 Ilumatobacteraceae bacterium
CAGACTTTCTTCGGAAGTTTGCAGACCCTGATATTCGCGAAGAACTCCCACTTGTTAGCTATGGCCGTTCCATCGTCACCGATGAAGAAGTTGAAGTCATCATGTCGAACGGTGCACAGCATTCAGATGAACACAAGCAGTCGTTGATTGCACTCGGTGATCGCATGATTACCGAGGTGAAGGAAATACAAGCTCTCGGATCCTTCGACAAGCACGATCGAGTTGTTGCCAATGACATGCTTGGCTTCATCAAGCAGTTGGTCTTTGCAACGCACAGCCTTCACATGCCGTTCTCACCAAGTTCAAAGATTCCCGATCGACTTCGTTACGGTGGTGCGCGCGCGCATAACCGCCACATGATTGATTTCTGTTCAGTGGATGAGCGGTTAATGGGCGTTGCTGCCATTCCGCTTGAAAATCCTGAACTTGCTCTTGAAGAAGTGAAGTTTGCAGTAGATGGTGGGTTGCAGGCAATGTGGATTCCACATCGCCTGGCAGGAGAGCGCTCACCAACTCATGTTGATTACAACCCCATCTGGGCATTGTTGCAGGAAGCAGAGATTCCGGTTGTTTTCCATGTCGGTGGTAATCCTCTACAACTTCCACCAGCCTGGAGTAACACTGGTCGTGGCGTCACTCGTGACTGGATGGGTGGCGGTGAGAACGTGCGTGCACGTGACGCTGCTGTGCTACACCAAGGAATTGAAACCTTCGTCAGTATGTTCGTCTTGGATGGAGTTCTTGAAGAGTTCCCGCGTTTGAAATTGGCGTCGGTAGAACTTGGTGCTGGATGGGTCCCCGAGCTTCTGGTCCGACTCGATCAAATTCACAAGGCGTACTCGAAAGTAGACGACCGCCTCAAGGGCTTCACTCGTCATCCGTCTGAGCAAATTCGTGAACAGATGGCGTTTACCCCATTCGTCTTCGAAGATGTTGGTCGACTCATGGAACATTCAAACGACGACCTGTATTTGTTCTCGAGCGACTACCCACATACGGAAGGCGGACGCGATCCCATTGCGAGGTTCGAATCTTGCATGCAGAACGTTTCTCGTGAAGCAGTTGACAAATTCAACTCACAGAATTTCTTGCGCGTCTTTTCGCATGCGCGCGACAATGTAAGCAAATAGCGGCAAAGACGTCACCAGCGATTTCCATAGAATTTCACTGCTCATAGAGAAGTTGAAGAACTCCGTGAGTGGTGCAACCACAAATGTGGTCACCGACAGCATTGCCATTGAGATGAGCAGAACAATTCTCCAACCACGTAACGGTTGAGATTTGGATGCGAGAATCATGAAGAACGTCAACAACGCAGTGAGAGTTGCAGCGGTGCCAGTGTTGTCAGCGGTCCACGCATCGGCACCCACAATCGCGATGCCGGCTACCGATCCCGTTGGCCAAGAGAACCACATAATACGGCGCAGAAATCCGGGGCGATAGCGCGCTGTATTGGGACCAAGCGCAAGAGCAAACGCCGGCATCCCTATTGCCACCGTCGAAACCAAGGTCATCTGGCGCGGAAGGATGGGAAAGGTCATACCAGCGGCAATGGCCACAAGAATTGCTAACAAACTCATTGCGTTCTTCGCCATAAAGAGATTGGCCACACGTTCAACATTCCCAATCACTCGTCGACCTTCGGCCAAAACGTGTGGCAGATGCGCAAACTTTCCATCAAGCAACACAATTTGTGCCACTGCTTTCGTGGCTGGTGCGCCGTTGTCCATCGCAATGCCAATGTCGGCATGTTTCAGTGCAAGTGCGTCGTTCACCCCATCTCCCGTCATGGCAACGACGTGGCCTTGAGACTGCAGTGCTTTCACCATTTGTCGCTTCTGTTGGGGTGTGACGCGCCCGAAGATTGATGTTCGAGAAATCATGTCAGCAATCTCTTCGACTGAATCGTTCATCGTGCGGGCGTCGACCGAAGGGCCAACTACTCCAACTGAATGCGCAATTGATTCAACTGTTTTCTGATTATCCCCCGAGAGGACGATGACTCGAACATCTTGATTTGCGAAATAACGGAGAGTTTCAGCCGCGTCACTGCGAATCTCTTCCTCAAGAGCAACAATTGCAATTGGTGTGACATTGTCAGGAAGTTGGGGTGTTGTGATGTCACTAGAGGAATGACACAACAACATGACTCGTTTTCCTGAATGAGCGAGTGTGGCCACGCGTGCAGATGTTTCGTCCATTGTCGCCCACAAAATTTCGGGTGCACCAAGAAGCCATGTTCCTTGTTGTTTGTATGAGTTTGCTTTCCACTTTCGTGACGAATCAAACGGAACACTTCCCGTACTAGTCCAAGGTGGAAGATCCACATACCTATCGCCGATTGCCCGCAAGGTGTTGTTGGCACTCGGGTCGTGTGCAAGGGCCGCTAACGCAAGATGCGCATTGTTGGCGTGTGCATCCCCGCGAAGGAGTTCGATGTCTTCGCAATGAATTTTCCCGGATGTCAAGGTTCCTGTTTTGTCTATACAGATAACGTCAACTCTCGCCAATGTCTCAACTGCTGGCAATTCTTGTACCAACACATTGTGACGTGATAGGGAAAGAGCAGCACTCAGAAATGCGAGTGTTGTGAGTAGGACGAGTCCTTCAGGCACTAAACCAACAAGTCCCGCTGTAATTCGAACAACATGATCCTGCCAACCAGACTCTGAAACTGTGCGGAAATGGGACCAAATCTGTAAAGGAGTGACAGCGAGAAGAATCCACGTCACCCACGTCAAGACTCGAGAAATACTGCTCTGAATTTCAGATGCAACGCGTTTGAATACTCGAGCTTCTGCTGCAAGGCGATGCGCGTATGCGTCTTGACCAACTGATGTGGCAATAAAGATGCCGTGTCCGGCCGTCACAATGGTTCCGGACATCACGTCATCGTTGATGGTCTTAGAAACTGACTCGCTTTCACCAGTGAGATTTGATTCATTTATTTCAAGGCTGTCACTCAGAATGATTCTTCCATCGGCTGGGACTTGGTCTCCTGCCAAAAGAACGACATAGTCGTCAATGACAATGTCGCGACTAAGAATGTCCTCCTGCACACCGTTGCGAATCACCGTTGATGTCTGTGAATGGAGAAGCGCAAGTGAATCTAGTTTCTTTTTCGCAGACCATTCTTGGACAACTCCGATCGTTGAGTTGGCAAGAAGAACAAAGCCAAACAAGCCATCGCCGGGGGAGTCTGCAAGCACCACTGCAAGAAAGAGAATTCCAAGCACTGCGTTGAATCGCGTGAAGACATGCGCACGAAAGATTTCGCGAAGAGTTCGAGATGTAGTGGTTGTGTTGACGTTTGTCTGGCCATTACTTATTCGAAGACGTACATCGGAAGTTGATAAGCCGACAATCTCTGTCACATGGCCACGGTACTTGCGCTATGAGAAAAGGACAGTCAGAAGTTGTCCTGATGTAAATACCAGTTGATTTATTGAACGGCGCCTTGGGCGCGCAGACGAGCTGAGATATCGCTGCATTCCACGCACACGCTTTCTGGGATGACGCCAATTTTCATCAACCCAGCAAACATCTTGCAACCCACACAGAAGCCAAATGCGGCTTCAAGAAAAGCCGGTCCAGCAAGCGCAGCCGCGACCCAACGAGACGCTGTCGATAAGTCGAGAATGAAGAGAACTGAGGCAGTAGCACTAAAGATGGCGCCGATTCCTTGGGCGAAACGTTTCGGTGGACCAGGCATGATGCGGTGTGGCCCTTTCAATCGAGGGGTGATGACTTGAGTAGCAAGTCGCGCCATTGGGCTAAAGGTTGGGCCAGACAAAACCCGTGCGACAAATCCATATGTAAGTGGTATGAGAAGCCATGCCCAACCGGTGACGGCGTAACCAGCGGACATGAGGACAGCCCCACTGGCCACGATTCGAGCGGAGGTGTCATTCACCTCAGATGGAAAGTTGAGTAGTTTGGTCACCTTTTCAGCCTAGGCATGTGGCGGGCCATTCCCACTCGGCTAAAAGGCATACGGGGGCTATCACATAGGGTGACGGCATGGATTTTGTTTACCCACCAGAGGCCGATACCTACCGCGTCAAAGTTCGCTCATTCTTGGACGCGAACCTTCCAAAGAATTGGAAGGGAATTGGTGCAATGAATCATGTTGATGCGGCTG
>JBIIJW010000011.1:0-15991 GCA_044233525.1 Ilumatobacteraceae bacterium
CAGTGATGTCGCGAGTAATGGTGGACCAATGGTGAACGCTGCCATCTGCATCGCGAACAACCTGAACAACAACGGAAAGAATTCGTGCAATGCCATCTGGCGATCGGAATCCAATTTCGCCTTCCCATCGGTGTGGTGTGCCGTTCGGTGCGGTGGGGTCGAGTAAGACGCGAGGCAATTGATCGCGCACAGCCTGCATGAAGGCGCGCGCAGCAACATCGTCGTTACCAATCGTTGAATCGGTTACTCCAATCAAAGTACGCGCAGTGTCGTTTGCAAACTCGAGTGCACCGATGCGATTAAAGACCAATACTGCATCGCCAGACACATCGAGCAGTCCAACTAACTGATTTGACAACTGCCGTTGTGAGACAAGCGATGTGCAATCAATTGCTGTTCCTACATATCCAGTGAGAAGTCCGTCGGTCAGAACGGGTTGTGTGGATACTTGAATCCATGTTGATTCACCCGTGGCTCGCCCAATGCGGAACTCAACGGTAAATGTTCCACCATCTTCTTTGTGTTGCACCCATCGACGTTCGCACTCTGTTCGTTCATGCGGTAAAGCGTTCGCCCATGGAGCAGTGCCTGACACAATGGGGGCTCCATCAAAAGCCAATTGTCGGAATGCTTGGTTGCCCGACACGAGTCGTCCATTGACGTCGGTCTCAAAGACGCCGATCGGCAGGGCAGCAGTGGTGGAGTCGATGGTTCTATTCTCACAGATAGTTCACCGAGTGCGGTGGACTGACCCCTCAGTGTGGTGACTACCGGGTGACGGTGAAGACGGTGGCGGCGGCCTCGAGAGCGGCCGACTCAATATCGGCAATGATTTCTTGCGCTGTGGGATTGCCCGCCATGGATGTCAGAGAGTCAAGGGCATACACCGTTGCCACAAATGTTTGGGTGGAGCCGCTCGGTGGGCACGGCGCAGAGTACGCGGTGGCGCCGTCTGTATTTGGTGCAACAACAGCGCCCGTGGGTGCGATTCCCTCGGTGGTCTTGGTGATGGTGAAGTCGATGTTTGTGACAACCCAATTCGCAGCCTTTTGGTCATCCATGTTGTTGATGATGAGCGCATAAGCCTGTGTGTCTTCGGGTGCGCCCGTCCATACCAAAGGCGGGGACAAAGCTTCACCGTCGCAGGTGTACCGAGCATCGATAGGACTGCCGCTGGTCCACGGACCAGTCAAGGTCATTGTGCCGGCGTCTTCGGCAACAACATTCCCAATAGTGGTAGCGGTTTGTACCGAATCTGTTTGATCTGCACGCGGAGGTGTCATGGAGCGTCCATCGTCTGTGGAACATGCTGCAAGAACTACGGCCGAGGCACCGAGGATGATGAGTTCTCTCACTCTCTTGGTGTGAATCATTCCGACACACTACCGACATGATGGTGGGGCTTCGAGAGGACGCGTTCACTATCCTGTTCTCATGCCTTCGCTATCGCGTTCTGGAGATCAATTGTCCCTGATGACAATTCATGCGCATCCAGACGATGAAGCATCAAAAGGTGCTCCAACTGTTGCGAGATATTTTGCCGAAGGTGTTCGAACTGTGTTGGTGTGCTGTACCGGTGGAGAAGAAGGCGACTTACAGAATCCGCTATTGCGCGAGCCCGGTCAGCCGTTTTACGGAAAGACTCCAGAAGAAGAACGCGATCTCATTGCACAGATTCGACCCGGCGAGTTGAAGCGCTCAACAGAGGCAATTGGATTCTCGGCCGTTCACATGCTGGGCTATCGCGACTCTGGCATGGCAGGGGCTGAATCAAATTCACATCCCGACTGCTTTCATATGGCCGATCTCGACGAAGCAACTGGTCGACTCGTTGCATTGATTCGCACAGAGAAACCACAAGTCATCCTCACGTACAACGATGATCAGCGTGGCTATCCACATCCAGATCACTTACGTGTGCACGACATCAGTGTGCTTGCATTTGAACGCGCTGGCGACCCCACCTGGTATCCAGATCTTGGTGCTCCGTGGCAGCCATCAAAGATGTATTACACCTTGTGGGCGAAAGAACGAATCTCGCTTGTCCACGATGCGTTGCTGAAAAAGTACGGCGAGTCTCCATTCGATGAGAACTGGTTGAAGCGTCCATCACAAGATCACCGCATTACCACCCGTTTAAATATTGCAAGTTATTTGCGCGCGCGAACAGAATCGTTGTTGGCACATGCGACACAAGTTGACCCAACGTCAAAGTGGTGGTTTGGTCTTGACGACGATGAACTTGCGCAGGTGTATCCGTGGGAAGACTGGATTCTTGCGAAGAGCGCGATAGGCGATGTTGAGTCAGGAATTATTGAATCAGATCTGTTTGATGGGATTCGTGAGAATGTTGGTGCATCTGCATGAGCGTTCAATATCGAGTCGTCTTCAAGAAAAACGATGAAGCTGTTGAAGGCCCCGATGATGCAGATGTTGTCGTGCGAATTGATGCCAAGTACGCATCAATGAACCCAACCGCTGCGTTCATGGCTGGCAAGTTAAAGAATGAAGGCAGCACTCGTGCGTTGTTTGAAGCGTTGTGGAGTGGTGAAGCGACTGCCGTCATTAGTCGGCTCGCATCGCGTTCCTAAGTTCGCGATATCCAATTAACACCGCGCCACTGTCTTTGAGAACTGCGCGAAGTTCGTCGTCGGTTGTCATCAACGCAAGGTCGTCGACCCATCCCGCCGCATCGTCTCCGAGCGCACGAACTTCAGGTGTGTCAATAGCGGGCTGGACATGAATTTCAGTGACGCCTGACTGAAGTTCACGCAAAGCAGAAAGAACGCGCTCGCGGCTTCCGGAGCGCCAATCGTGATTGAAATGATCGGGGAACACAATTCCTTCGTCACGCGCCAATGAGCGGAAGGGGAACCCCGCTGCTTCTTCGGAAATAGTGGATGGCAGTCGAATGGGAAGTTTGAATTCCACTGCGAGTTCGAGATACACGTCGAAGAACTCGGGACGCAAGGTGATGGAGGTGAGGTGTGGTGCAAGATGGGTGACGTCGATTCCCCATGCAATCGCGCGCTCAATCTGTGCGCGACATTCGCGTAGTACTTCTGAACTATCGGCGTGCTCCCACAAGTCATCAACCGAGCGTGGAAAGCCGCCCTCACCAGAGAGAAGTGATGGTGCGTGAGTGAGAGGGCCCCATCGATACTCGGGGTGTTCGGCATTCAACGTGAGATGGACGCCGATGTCTTCACCGCGGTACTCACGCGCAGCAAACTGCGCCCATGGCGCTGGCATCATGATGGAGGCACACGTGGCAGCCCCGTCACGAATTGCGTTGTACACGCCAACAGTGGCGGCATGACAAGAGCCGAGATCGTCGCACGAGATGATGACAAGTCGTGCATCATCGGAGTATCCGAGTCGTTGTGCGAGGGAGCGAGTCTCGGTCATAAGAAAACCCTACCTTCAGCACCGACCCCATAGCCCGAGTTGATTGGACTGAGCATGAAAGGCGGCTTCTGCAAAGTCTGTTTCCGATGTGGTGTTCGGTGGAAAGGGAGATGGGCGAGCCCAGCCGTTGAACACCAACTCATAATTCACAAAGAGGTCATCGGATGCGCGATAAACGTACGCCAAGAGTCTTCCAAATCTGTCTCGCGACTCAACATCTCGAACGAGGTAGACGTGTGTTCCTCGTGGCAGTAACTCTTTTGTGTGTTGCGATGCTTCTGGACCAAAACACTGAACTGGCTTGGTGGGGTGAACTGTTTCTGGTGTGTCAACACCAATCAGACGAATCTCTTCAGTCGCTCCACCAATTGTGACGTGCACGGTGTCACCGTCGACCACTTTTGAGACCACCGCAAAAACGCGACCACCCGCATCTGACGAGATGCGGGTGGAACACGATGCCGCAACAAACAGAGATGCGACGATGAGTATGGAGGTGCGGGCCACTGCGCCCGCGCGTGGCCTAGAGGCGCTCGATGAGTGTTCCGGTGCCAAGACCACCGCCACAGCACATGGAGATGATGCCGTAGCGACCGCCCGTGCGCTCGAGTTCATTGAGTGCCTTCGTGACCAAGAACGCGCCAGTTGCACCGAGTGGGTGACCCAATGCGATGGCGCCGCCGTTTGGATTGGTCTTTTCAAGGTCTGCACCGAGTTCCTTTGCCCATGCCAAAGCAACAGATGCAAATGCTTCATTGATCTCAAAGACATCAATGTCGTCAATCTTCAAGTTGTTGCGCTTCAGGAGACGCTGTGTTGCGTCGATTGGTCCGGTGAGCATGAGTACAGGGTCGACACCAACGAGGCAGGTGTCGACAATTCGTGCACGCGCGCGCAGACCGAGTTGAGCGGCTTTCTCTTCGGTCATCATCAAGACAGCTGCAGCTCCGTCGGAGATCTGCGACGAGTTGCCAGCGGTATGGACGCCGTTCTCTCTGGCTACTGGCTTCAGTGAAGAAAGCTTCTCAAGTGTGGTCTCGCGCAAGCCTTCATCTTTTGCAACACGACGTGTTCCAACAACTTCGCCAGCTTCGTTCACTTCAGGTGCATCAACTTCGATGTACTGACCAGCAAAACGATCTTCAGCCCATGCGCGAATGGCACGTTCTTGCGATGCAAGACCAAAGCGGTCTGTGTCGTCGCGGGTGATGTTCCACTTGTCGGCGATGCGCTCTGCGCCTTCGAACTGTGAGGTCATTTCGTACTGATCGAAATACGTCTTTGGGATGGGTACACCAAGACCAAGGTCTTTGCGGCTGTTGCTTCCAATGGGAACGCGGCTCATGACTTCAACACCGCATGCAATGGCAATATCGACAACGCCAGATCCAATGAGTGATGATGCAAGGCCAGTTGCCTGTTGCGAAGAACCACACTGCGTGTCAACGGTGGTAGCAGCGGTGGTGAGTGGAAGACCAGCTGCCAACCATGCGGTTCGTGTGACGTTGAAAGACTGTTCGCCAACTTGGCTGACGCAGCCACCAACGACCTGCTCAATCAGAGACGGGTCGATGCCGGTGCGCTCGACGATTCCTTTTTGGGCAATGCCAAGAAGTTCGCCTGGATGGAGTGTGGAGAGACCGCCGTTGCGACGACCAATGGGGGTGCGTACTGCATCGACGATGACGACTGGGTTTTGATTACGTGCCATTGGCACATCCTACGCAGGGGTCTGCCCACTACCGTCAGTGGGGATGAGTATGCAGAACAGCCCCTTTCGCCCCACGTTGATTCCCGCTGATGCGGTTGATGAGCATCGGTACATCCATGTCGTAGGTACCAAGGTGTTTATTGACAATCAACTGGGAGACGACTCTTGGGAACGCCATTTTTTGGGCATGCATGGGGGAATCGCCTGTTGGGGAATTGATGTACCGCACGGCGAAGATCCTGCCTACGGCGCAGAGATGGACCTGCGCTCATTATTCGGTCGTGTCAGTGAAACCGAATGGGCCGTCGCGGGGCGCGCGGTGCAATTGGTGGAGTGGGCGCGGACGCATCGTTTTTGCGGTCGTTGTGGTGAAGCAACGCAGATGGCGGAGAATGAACGAGCATTTCGTTGCCCGGCGTGTTCGCTGTTGGCATTCCCACGTTTGGCTCCAGCCATCATCACGTTGGTGACACGCGGCGACGGTGATGAGCAACAAGCACTGCTGGCACGTGGTGCGAATTTTCCGGTTCCAATGTTTTCTTGTTTGGCCGGTTTTGTTGAGCCGGGTGAGAACTTGGAACAAGCGGTGGCTCGAGAAGTGGAAGAAGAGGTGGGAGTTGTTGTTGATTCCATTGAGTACGTCGCCAGCCAGCCGTGGCCCTTCCCACATTCATTGATGTTGGGATTCCGCGCCCGTTGGGTATCAGGAGACATTGTGTGCGACACCACCGAAATTGCTGAAGCTCATTGGTATAGCCGAGAAGATGTGCCAATGATTCCGCCAGCAATCTCTATCGCACGCAAACTCATTGATGAATGGTTGATTGGCCGCTAGTTATTTCACGCCAAGAACCTCGTAGCGTATGCGCATGACTTCACTTCAACTCGGACGCGTTGGCCTGTGGGCTGCAGATTTTGACTTAGTCCCAATGGCTGTTGCACAAGAAGGAATTGCTCGTGTCGAAGAGATGGGCTTCTCAACAGTGTGGGTCCCAGAAGCTGTGTTGCGCGAAGCATTCTCATCATGTGCGTTATTGCTCTCTGCTACGAAAAAAATGACCATTGCAACCGGAATTGCCAGTCTTCATGCGCGGACAGCCCAGTCAATGCAAGCGGGTTGGAAAACATTGTCGGAAGCGTTTCCAGACAGATTCCTTTTGGGAATTGGTGTCAGTCATGCGCCAATGGTGCAGGGCGTTCATAAAGGCACATACGACAAGCCGTACTCGACAATGGTTGACTACCTCGAAGCCATGGACAACGGCGTGTACTTCAGCCCTCCACCATCGCAGCCGCCACGTCGAGTTCTAGCCGCACTGGGGCCAAAGATGTTGAAGCTGGCCGCAGAAAAAACTGACGGTGCTCATCCGTACTTCACTCCGGTGGAACACACTGCGTTTGCGCGTGACGTGATGGGCAAGGGTCCATTGCTGGCGCCAGAACTTTCAGTTGTTCTAAATGAAGAGGCATCAGTTGCACGTGAGATTGCCAGCAAGTACATGACGACCTACACACGTTTGCCGAACTACGCCAACAACCTGAAGCGTTTTGGATTTAGCGATGAAGAAATCACTGGCCACGCAGATCGTTTGGTCGATGCCATCGTTCCGCGCGGCTCTATCGATGTCATCGTTGCGCGAATCAAGGAGCATCTTGATGCGGGCGCAGACCATGTGTGTGTTCAGGTACTCACAGGTCAACCAGGGGTTCTCCCAATGAAGCAGTGGGAAGAATTGGCAGACGCAATCAAGAGTCTGTAATGCAGACATCACAGTTGTTGCTTGCACTAGAGAATCACGGCGCAGACATTGCTCGCGCTGCGCGCGTATCTCTCGATGCACCAGTTCGTGCGTGTGGGTCATGGCGCATTGCGGACCTGTTGTGGCATGTTGGTGAAGTTCATCGATTCTGGACATCAATGGCCTTATCGGGTACCTCGGTCAAAGTTGAGCACCATCGTGATGAACGTCCAGAAGAGATGGACATGGTTGCGTGGTACGAGTCTGGGCTTCAGCAGTTAGTGACCGCCTTGTCGTCACTGCCACCAGAGCAGCCATGCTGGACATGGGCGGGGCCACGCAATGTTGAGTGGCTCATTCGCAGAATGACACACGAAACAACGGTGCATGCATGGGACGCGCTGTGGGCTGCTGGTTTGAAGCCCGCTATCTCGGCCGACCTGGCCAGCGACGGTATTGACGAGTTCTTGTTTGTGATGACACCACTAGTTCGAGAAGGCCAACCCATTGTGGGGGGCTCGGTGCATGTTCATTGCACTGATGTGAATGGCGAGTGGCTATTGGTACCTGGTGATGGGCTTGAGTTAGTGGTCACTCGTGAGCACGCGAAAGGGTCTGTTGCGCTGCGCGGAGCCGCAGTTGACATTCTGTTGGTGTTGTGGCGCCGAATGCCGATTGATGCAATTGAAGTGATTGGTGATTCCTCGGTTGCCGATCGTTTCCTGTTGCGAGCAGATCTCGACTAGCGAACTTTGACTGTTCTCCATTTGGAGTAATTGCCAGCAGCATCACGAACTCGAACAGCAACAGTTTTTGCACCTCTCGGGATGGCGATGCTGTAGGTACCGCGACGTGCTGCATCAACTTTGGTGATGACTGTTCGGCCACTGGCTCTGGTTTCAATGCGCGTGACTCCACTACGGCGGTCACTGACAGAGATGGCCACTTGCGACGTTGATGTTCTTTGGGTTGTTGTTTGAGCTGTTGCGGTGACCCGCGATGACCGGAGTGCTTCAATAATGGGCGCTTCATCATCGGGAATATCGACGCTAGAGAGAAGCGAGATGCTGTCGCTGTAAATGGTCGAGGTTCCGTTCGCGAAGTACACCTGAACGTAAACGCTTCTTGATACCTGCGCCTCGCTAGAAGCTATGAGCTCCCATCGGAGAGGGCTAGAAGGGTTGAGAACTTGGGCATTTCTAAAGTTGGAGTGATTCGACACTCTGTACGCAGTGGCACCAGTTGGAACGGTAATGGTGAGAGAGACGGTGGTGGCGCCGGTGTCCTTCGCATCATCGTTGATGACCACTCCAAAAGGTCGAGGAGTTGTGAATGAGATGGTCCTCGACACAGTGTGACCGGCTTCGTTTCGAGACATTGCCGCGACGTAATAGGTTGCCCCCGGCGCAAGATCGGTGATTGGTACGTCAAACAATTGTTCTGTATCTGCGGCGCTAGAGGAGACAAAATATTCAGTGGCATCACTGAGATCTGCTTTGTCTGAGACTTGAACTTTTGAAAAGGTATTGAGTCCGGTGGACTGCACAACGACCGATACCGTGGTGCTTTGAAGGCCAGTGTTCACATTGCTGATACGTACCTCGGGTAGACCGCCGCGAGTGCGTTGTACACGAGCTTCAGATGCCTGGGACCCCACTGGATTTTCCGCGACGACGCGCACCCAGTAATCAGTTCTTGGAGCAAGGTTGCGGAATGAGAATGAGAATGATCCATTCGTGCGGGTCGCGAAAGTTTGCGCAGTAGACCTAATGACTGATGTAAACGTTGGCGATGTTGACACTTCAGCAACGGTTGTCCCTTGCGCCAACCCTGAATCCACAGTTGCGACAACATCAATGTGGCTTGTTGTTGCGGAAGTGGAGGTGATGGTGGCGATGGGGCGACTACCCAATGTCGTAAATGATTGTGTTTCACCGGTAGTGGTTCCCAGGCGATTGGTTGCAACCGCGCGCATGTAGTAGCGCGTGCGCGGCTGTAGGTCTGTTAAAGACGCTTCACGTTGTACTGCAGTATTCCCACTGAATGATTCGAGGTCGACTCGTCTGACTTCCGAGTTGAAGAGCTGGTTCGTTGAAATTTCGAAGTACGCGGTTGTGTCCAAATGATGTGGGTGCAGCGTTCCTGAAATAATGGCGTCATTTCCAGTGAGCTCTCGTGCGGCCACATTTTCGACCGTGGGTTCTTCTCCGAGCGTGACAAAGCTTGATCCATGACCGACAGTGGTTCCGAGGCGATTGGTTGCAACCGCGCGTACGAAGTAGCGAGTGCGTGGCTGGAGGTCTGAGAGCGGTGCATCTTGTTGAACAGAGGAGTTACCACCGAATGAGGCAAGATGAATTGTTCTAAAAATCGTGAGGAACTGTTCACTTGTTGACAATTCAAAGTAAGCCGAGGTGGTGAGGCGGTTTGGGTGAATGGTGGTCGAGACAACGGCGTACATGCCGGTGATTTCTCGCGATGACACATCTCCCACTGTTGGTTCTTCACCAAGAGTTGTGAATGTGGTGGGAGTTCCGATGACAGTGCCGAAAGTATTTGTTGCAACCAGTCGTACATAGTGAACGGTCCGTGGTGCAAGCGATGTCAACGACAACGAAAAAGATCTCGGAGTGTAAACATCGTTGGGGAAAGATGTAGACACGCTATGGCGAGTGGCGTTGCTGAAGTTCTGAGACGCACTCACTTCAGCGACAACGGTGCTGGCATAGCCGTTCGGGTTGACTTGTCCCGTAATGGTTGCGACTTCTGCATCAACTCGTGTGCTTCCTGTTGCAACGATGGTGGGGGAACCAACAGGAGGCATGAGTTCTGGGAACAGTCCTGCTGCCGGTTGAGTTGGTGTTTGAGGGGTCCAGTTCATGCCACCCCAACACCACACGCGTCCAGTTGTATCGAGCGCGCAGGTTCCGGCGACACCAGCATCGAATGACACCAGGGTGACACCATCGGGAAGAAACGGAGTACGCCAAGTGCGGCCGCCAAGTGTTGTTCCGGTTCCTAATTCGCCGTATCCGCCACGACCAAAGCACCACATTTTTCCGCTCTCAGTTCCGACACAGGTGTGGTACCAACCTGTGGCAATTGTGACGAGACGTTCATTGTTGGGGACCACCATTTTGGTGAAGCGCATGCTGTCCTCGTACGTGCCATTACCGAAAGATCCTTCGAAGTTGTCTCCAGCGCAGTATCCATTTCCACTGATTGTGAGTGCGCATAAGCGACCGCCGGCGTATGAGGCGATGTTCCATTGTTCTCCAGCTGGAGTGGGGATGAGAACAGGAGTCCACGAGAAGGAGTACGGATATTGCTGCGAGTATCCAAGTCCAAGCTGACCGTCACCGTTGCTTCCCCAGCAGTACATGTTGTGTGCGGTGGTGATTGCACAGACCCCACCGCCACCCATATTGAATGTTCTGATGGGGTTGTTGTCGGGCATGGGAATGCGAACCGGAATTCTGACAGGGTCGATGCTTCCGTCTCCGAGGAAGTGCGCATCTCCCCAGCACCACAATTCAGACGTTGTCGTTGTTGCGCATGCCGTGGAGTGACCGCTTTGAACATCGGTGACTCGAATGTGTGCAGGAAACTCAACTTCAACTGGTGTTCGCGACGTTGTGGTGAGGAAACTGCCGATGTGGTGGTTGCCCCAGCAGTACGCGCGATCATTTTCGGCAATGCCGCAGTTTGCGTAGGCCTCACCTGAGTTAATTGATTTCCATTTCAATCCGTGAGGAAGCGAAATCTTTGTTGGCGTACGAACCATTCCGGTTGGCCGATCTGGAAAGACCCAACGATCGGGGTTGTCGCCCCAGCACACAACAGTTCCGTCGCTGGATAATGCGCATGCACCACGCGTAGCCACGGAGACCGCGGTGTACGTCAGCGGTTCAGCAGACACAGATGTTGCTGTGGCCACAACAGTGGCAACAGGTGTACCAAGGAGTGCAAGGGCAATGACAAAACGTGGAAAACGCATGTCTTCACCGTAACGGTGGCCTGTGTCGGTCTTTAGTTGCGGATTGCTACTGAAGAAGAGTGAAGGATTACTCCGCTAATCCGACCGGCGTGTTGTCGACAATCTGGTCAAGATATTCAGACATTCCATAACCCACGGTGCCCGCGTGTTCGCCTTGCGTGATTGTCCACGTGGTCATTCCTTCACTGATCCGAGTCATTAACCAATTGCCATCTGGATCTTGGCGTCGATTGCGAAGTGGAATCAAACTGTGAACGTTCCCCTCAAAGTGCCATTCCTTTTGTGACTTCGATGAACGAATCACACCAGTGACCACGTCGTGGTAGTTCTCATCGCCACGTGTTTGCGTGGAGATTTGAACATCGTCACATAAGTGAAGTTGGCCGTTGTCCCATACGAAACCTCCGCGGGTGCCAGGCCCATCTTTCTTTGCAACGCGACTCGCCATGAATCCGAGATTGTCACCGAAGTTTGCGGTGAGCCACCTGTAATACCACGGAGCTTGCCAGTAACGAGGACCCCAAGAATGGTCGCGCAAACCGAATCCGTTGATATTCCACTCTTCATCTCCAACACGAAGTGATCCGTGCGCTTCAACAAGTTGTTCGTAATGACCCTTGGCAAACTCTTCACCTGGTGTTTCGTGCGGCGTGTCTGGTTCGCCACCGAACATGCTGGCGCGCCCTTTGCCGGTGAATGTGATGTGCGCTTCGCATTCTGCAAACGGGTTGTTGGCGAATGCCTCTTTCGGATTCGCCATTTGAAGTGGGTCATCTAGGACGCACACTTTGCCCACATAGTCAATGCGAAGTTCTTCAAAGGGTTTCACCATGGTCCAAGTGAGTCCACCTGCGTCGAGTGCATCGTTGTTTTCAATCGCGGGTCGTTTAAACATGAATGCAACACGGCCATTGGGCAGATAGAGACAAATTGTCATTTCTGCGTAGCCCTCGTTGGCACGGTTTCCCATACGGAACCAGCCGCCAACTTTTGTTGATGGATCAAAACAGTTGATGTACATGCTTTCGTTGAAGTTGGACTCTGGCCCAAGTTCGTGCATGTATTCGTCTGACGGTTCGAGTCGTACTCCCATAATGGCCCCTTTGTGTTCTTCTAGCCCTGAAAAATTCTGCTTTGCAGTTTTCGCATCCCAGCCAACCATCGGTCACGGTCTGCAACTTTGCGCTGTTCATAGGTGTGTACTTCGGCATGTGGCATCACCAAGAATTTCTCTGCCACGATCGTGTCGTGCACGATGTCTGCCACTTCAGACGGTTCAAGGACGGCACCGGAGGCCTTCACAACATCTCCACCACGCTTGTCGATTCCGTCGTCGCGACCCGGCGGATTCAGCATGTTGGTGTTAACGCCTTGAGGGCACAAGCACGTCACGCGAATGCCACGATCTCCGTAGGTAATGGACATCCACTCAGCAAAAGCGACGGCGCCATGTTTTGACACGCTGTACGTGGCGCTTCCAATTTGCGAGAGCAAACCCGCTGCAGATGCGGTGCTACAGAAATAACCTTCGCCAGCTGCGAGCCAGTCACCAATAAGATGCTTTGCCGCCCACCGATGAGAGTGCAAGTTGATATTCATTGCCATATCCCACGTGTCTTCGTCGGTATCTTCCAAAAAAGTGCCAACTGCAACACCTGCATTTGCGAAAAATAGGTGAATGAACCCAAACTTTGCTCGAGCCGCGTTAATGAGCGCCTCGTTGCCAGCTTCGGTGCTGATATCTGAAACAACTGCAAATGCAGAATCTGGTCGAATGGCGTTCAGTTCGGCTTCAATTTTCTTCAGATTGTCGGCATCACGGTCTGCGACAACAACTCGCGCTCCTGCGGCATGGAATCGACGGGAGAGTGCGGCGCCAATTCCATTCGCGGCTCCGGTGACAACTGTGGTCTTACCTTCAAAGTTCATAGTGAGACCTTATGGCAAGGGTCACGGCCAACTTTCATTCGGTATACGGAGTGTCCACTTTTTGGGGTGCGCCATCTGTACGATGAAGACATCGGGCGGATCCGGAACCTCTGGGTCACCCGCATTCCGAGAGGAGCTCCACATGCTTGACACCCGCGAATCGGTCATCACTGAAGCCATTGTCGTTATCGACAAGGCACTTGCAGAAATGCTTCGCCGAGAATTGGTGTCTGCTGTAGAAGTCGGAGATTTGCTTCTTGATTTGCGTTCGCTGCTTAGCGCGAGCGCTTCCACCACCGACGCTTAGTCGGTACTGCTTCGGAGTTGCTCGTCACTGAGTCGGGCACTGGCGCATACGACGCCAATTCTGCAAACGACTCCACCAGAGAGTCACGCAATAACGACGGACTTTCTACTGCCGTTTCGTCCATGTTGATTCCAACATCCAGGCTTCCCATGTACGACATCAATGTGAGGTTGAAGGCGACGCCACCGAGGGGTCCCACGGGGTAGTTCTCCAACAACTTTGAGCCAGCGACGAATAACGGCACTCCTGCACCGCGAACATTCGATGTCGCGAAGTCAACAGTTTCTGATTGGGCCCGAGCGAGTCGTGTAATGACTGAGGTGGGAAGAAGGGTCGACACAGTGGCAATTGCTTCCAGTGATCCATTGGACGAACCATTTCTCGCAGCCTGAAGAATTTCGTTCACTGCAAGAAACCGTTCAGGGAGCGGCATCTCTGATGTTGGAACCAACATGCGCGCCAGAGTGAACGCGTTACTTCCACTGCCTTCTGTACGAGTGCTAATAGCCATTGAGGCGCGAAGTGATTCCACTGGTGCGCCAAGGGCACGGTGATACTTGCCAGCCGCATGTGCAGCAGCTGTCACAAATGCGGTGTTGAGAGTTCCACCAAGCGCTTTTGAAGCTGCACGCATGTCGTGATACGACACGCGTGCAGTATCGAGACGGCGCCGTAGTGATCGCTCTGTCCACAATGGCGACCGTGCACCATCTGTTTCGCTGAGTTGTGCCATGAGGCTCTTGACGGTGGCCGACGTTGATGACCCGATGGTTCCTATCAACGATGGGTCGCTGAGAACGTCGCGAACTTGTCGAAGTACAGATAGTGGCAACCGCAGAGAATCTGACATTGCACCTCGAAGTGCTTCAGTGGCGTCAGGTACGGAAATGTCGGCAGCAGCATTAACAAGTTCTGGGTCGATGGGTGGCAGAGGTGCTGGTTCTCGTTCCAGGTCGAGATAGTGCATGGACAACTCCACTCCACCTTGACCATCAGTGACGGTGTGATGAAGTTTTTGAACGAGTGCACTTCGTCCGCCCTGCAATCCATCTACCACGATGAAATGCCAGAGTGGGCGCGAGCGATCAAATGGGTCTGCGATGAGCAGCGTGACAAGGTCGAGAAGTTGACGCATGTCTCCAGGTTCTGCAAGAGAGATGTGGCGAACGTGGTAACGAATATCAAACGTGGGGTCGTCGACCCATGTTGGGTTTCCTAGATTGCCAGGTGCTGGCAAGACGCGACGACGAAGACGCGGGAACAACAAAGCTGTGCGCTCCATGCGTGCGTACAGAAGATCCATGTTTGGCGGACGATCAAGGATGGTGATATTGCCAAAGGTTGATGCCAAATATGGATCTTTTTCGAGGCGCCACATCAGCGACTCGGTGTCGCTCATTCTCTTTTCGTGGTCAGCCATAACGACCAACCTACAACCGTTACATCGGCACGCTGGTGTGCTTGAACTCGTTCAAGATTGGCCAATCGATGTCATCGAGGAGGCGGTTAACGGTGGACGCGGCAACAGTTGGGTCCCCGTGGGCGTAGTCCAGCAGGCGGACGAAGACTGCCTTGTCTTCAACAACGAAGGTGGGAGTTCCCCAGACGTGGTGCGATCGAACAAAACGTGTGTGCTCTTCTTCAATCACGCCCAGAGGTCGGCCGGACTCAACGTCGGCAAATGCAGCGTCGGCATCGGCGCCAGATTCGGTGAGAATGCGGGTGAGTGTGGCGCGGTCTTTCAATGAACCGCCACCCATGTGTCGGTGGTTGAACATGGATTGGTGAAAATCCAAGAATGCTTGCGGTTGATTGTCGCGCAAGGAAATAGAAAGTTGAAGTGCGAACAAACCGGAGTCTTCTTCTGGGCGACGCCAGATATCAACGTCGCCATCTTCAACGTGTGCTTGGCCCAAACAGAATGGAAGAAATGTGACATCCCAGTCGGCGCCGGCCCGCAGACCCTCTACAACGTGGTCGTGGACTAAGCGCGCAAATGGACATCGATAGTCATAGGTGAGTCCGAATGCTCGAGTCATAGACACCACAACCTACGGACGAGCCACGGTATTCCCGTGTGACTTACGCAATGAGCGCCGTCACAAGCAAAACGGCAGGGATGCTGAGAAGCGCACCAGTGACAACGCCTCCGAGGATGTCGCTGAGATGGTGAATTCGAACAACGACGCGGCTCAGCGCAACGATGACGGCGACACCAATCCATACAAATGCAAGTGGGAAACCGGTGTAGGACGTAAGGATGACCGCGGCAAATGTTGCCGACGACGCATGCCCGCTTGGAAAACTAGATGTGCTTGGAGTTCGCACATCAAATCGATGGTCTCCAGAGGTCGTTGGGCGTTCACGTCTAAACAGCCGTTTGATTCCTTGGTTCACAATCAAGCTTTCAATACCGAGGGCTGCAGATAACGCAAGTGCTTCTTTCGCCCGTTGCATTGAACCGATGGCGTAGAGCAATCCACAGAGATGCCAGACGATGCTGAAGTCACCCACTTTGCTTGCTGCATTGAAAACAACAACTGAGAAGCGATTGTTGCGAAGTGGTTCGAGAATCCGATCACCTGCATCGTCAATTGCAGTCATCGCATCGCCGTCAGTGTGGTCTCTACAAGAGTGGCGAGTGCATGTGGATGTTCTAGCGGTCCGAAGTGACCCATGTTGTCGTATTGCACATAAGTTGATTGTGGAATTCGTTCAGCAATGGACGCAGCAATCCCAGATGGTTGAAACGGCGCAGGTGCACCGGAAATGACATAAGTCGGGACAGTGATTCGTGTGAGATCGTCCCAGGTTCCGTGTGTGCCACCTGTTTCATACGTGCGAGCTTCGTGCTCTGGGAGACACTTCAATGCAACAGTGCCGTCTGGCATTTGCTTGAA
>JBIIJW010000157.1:0-4052 GCA_044233525.1 Ilumatobacteraceae bacterium
ACCCACGACAGCAACTCCAAGGACTCCGCCCACTTCGCGAGAGATGTCATTCACCGCTGACCCAACACCAGCTTTCTCGCGTGGCAACGATCCCATGACCGACTCAGTTGCTGGCGATGTCACCAGAGACAAACCATTTGCCATGAGCAACATGCCAATGACAACGTGACCCCAGTACGAACTGTTTGCGTCCATGCGCGACGCGACAATGAAGCCAAGCGACATATTGAATAATCCGAGAGTAACGATTCGCTTCGTACCAAACTTCAATGCGGCGCGTGCAGCAAATGGTGCCGTCACGCCTGCACCCACGGCAAAGGGAATGGTGTGTAGACCAGCGCTCAATGTGTCATACCCACGAACAAATTGGAAATACTGCGTCACAAGGAATGTGAATCCAAAAAGACTAAAGAAGGCGATACCGATACTTCCGGTTGCCGCGCTAAACCGTGCACTCTTGAAAAAAGACACTTCCAAAAGTGGCTCATCCTTCGACATTTCCACACGAATGAATAACAGAAGCGCCAGTGCCGCAATAACAAAACCGAGATTTGATTCAATGCTTCCCCAGCCCCAATGCGGAGACTCAATCACAGTGAAGACCAGTGCCGAGATAGCAATCACGGACAACAAGAATCCAGCTTTATCAATGGAGTGAGCGTTTTCATTTTTCGAATTCGGAATGATTCGTGCTCCGATAGCTAGCGCAATTGCAACAATTGGAATGTTGATGAGGAATACCGATCCCCACCAAAAGTGTTCCAACATGAATCCTCCGGCAACAGGTCCGAACGCAACAGCCATGCCGGACACCGCGGACCACAAGCCAATTGCCTTTGCACGCTCAATTGGGTCGATGAAGAGGTTGGTGATAATCGCAAGAGTTGCGGGAAAGACAAGTGCAGCACCAATGCCCATTGCGCCACGCCAAAAAATAAGTTCTCCGGAAGAATTTGCAAATGCGGCGACACCACTACACGCTGCAAACAACACCAAACCAATCTGCAGTGTTCGTTTACGTCCGTAACGATCACCAATGCCGCCACCTGCAAGAAGCAATCCGGCGAACACCAGTGCGTAGGAGTCAACAATCCACTGCAATGACGTTGTTGACGCATCTAGTTCGCGTTGCAACGTTGGCAGGGCGACATTGATAATGAGGTTGTCGACGACCACCAAGAACACGCTGACGCTGAGGATGGCCAAAATGAGCCAACGCTTGGCATAGACCTGTTCTGACGGACCGGAGGTAATGGTGGAATTCATACTTGACATTGTCTAGCAAACCTACTTGACAATGTCAAGATGTCCTGTACTATCCATTTTGTATGGCGCGCCAACGTTCAACTCCTGTTACCCCAGAGGCAAGTGTTGACGTTCGGCGCGCTGTCCTAGACGGAGCCCTCGACATCATCGCCACCGAGGGCGCAGAGGCAGTTTCCATGAGGGAAGTTGCCAGACGAGCCGGGGTGAGCCATCAGGCCCCCTATCACTACTTCGGAGACCGGGCCGGAATTTTTGCGGCAATCTCAGAAGAAGGCTTTCAAAGCTTCACTGAAGCATTCCGACGCGCTCTTGATGAACCCGGGGACATCACCGCGAATTGTCTGCGTGCATACGTTTCGTTCGCAGTGACACACAAGGGGCATTACCGCGTGATGTTCCGTTCAGACATCTGCGGCATTAGTACGCATGAATCCACCATGAACGCTGCAGATGAAGCATTCTTAGCGTTACTCGACCTAGCCGAAGCCGTCGACCCAGATCGACATCCGGCCGATGCCATGTCGTTACCAGTCGCTCTATGGGCACAAGCACACGGCTTGGCAACTCTCATCATCGACAGCCCACTTCTCGGCAAGCTTCCACCCGAAACAAATCTTGAAGACATCATCTACAAAGTGTCACAACTCACGATTTGGAGCAGAAATGAAAACCCGGCCTAATCCTTTTCTTTCAGGCAACCTTGCGCCTGTTCAAGAAGAAATCACCGAAACAAACTTGCGAGTCACTGGCACATTGCCACCACAACTCGATGGTCGATACGTACGCAATGGGCCGAATCCGTTTGGCCACATTGATGCAGACAATTACCACTGGTTTTCTGGTGACGGCATGGTGCACGGCGTTCGTTTGCGCGACGGAAAAGCAGAGTGGTACCGCAATCGTTGGGTACGAGACGTAAAACTCGCTACGCGAATGGGCGAGCCAGCACCTGCGTCTGATTGGCCAGAAGGCCACAACACGTTTGCAGCGAATACAAACGTGATTCAACACGCAGGCAAGACGTACGCAATTGTTGAAGCAGGGTCTCCACCAATTGAATTGAGTTTCGATCTTGACACCGTGAAGATTTCCAATCTGAATGGAACTCTTCCCATGGCGTTCTCCGCACACCCAAAGCGAGACCCAAAGACAAATGAATTGCATGTCATGACGTATTGGTGGGGCTGGGGAAACCAAGCGCAATACGTGAAGGTTGATCCAACTGGCAGTGTCTCTCAAACAGTGGATATTCCATTGCCTGGCGGACCAATGATTCACGACACATCAATTACAGAGAAATACATCTTGGTGTTTGACTTGCCATGTGTCTTCAACATTGATGCTGCAATGAAGGGTGCGGGGCTCCCCTATTTCTGGGATAACAGTTACGAGGCGCGCATCGGATTGTTGCCACGCAACGGAACCGCCGACGACATCACGTGGATCTCCATTAACCCGTGTTACTTCTTCCACCCAATGAACTCCTACGACCTCCCTGATGGTCGCGTTGTTCTCGATGCTGCTCGTCACCCAAAGATGTTCGATCGTGAACGACGTGGTCCAAGCGAAGGGCCGCCAACAATCGTGCGTTGGGTGCTTAACCCTGCAACCGGCAGTGCAACGGAAGAAGTCCTCGACGACAGGCCACAAGAGTTCCCGCGTATTAACGAATCGCTCGTTGGTTTGCCCAATCGCTACGGGTACTCAGCAGGAATTGCAGAGGGCTTCTCTCAAGACGTCCTCATCAAAGCCGACCTAGACAAGAAGAGCTTCACTGCGCGCACAGACGCCGACAAGTTCGGTTACGGCGAACCTGTCTTTATCCCCCGCACAGACGACGCGGTCACTGCGGCCAACGAAGACGATGGCTACGTCATGGCATTGCGCCAAAACCTCGACACTGAGCTTTCCGAATTAGCCATTTTTGATGCCCGCGCCTTCACCGATGAACCGGTCGCTGTCGTTCATCTTCCTGCCCGTGTTCCAAACGGATTCCACGGCAACTGGATGCCGATTAACCAATAAATACTGGCTGAACTAAAACCCGACTATTTCTGTCGGGAATTGAAGAAATCTCCCCTATGCTGAGGGCTACACCCCTACGTAAGGAGACTTCCATGACCGTTCGTCTTGGCGATACCGCACCAGATTTCACCGCAGCAACCACACAAGGAACAATCAATTTCCATGAATGGCTTGGCGATTCATGGGGCGTGTTGTTCAGCCACCCGAAAGACTTCACGCCGGTGTGCACCACCGAGTTGGGTTACGTCGCGCGCATTAAGCCAGAGTTCGACAAGCGCAATGTCAAGGTCATCGGATTGTCTGTGGACCCTGTTGATTCGCACGAAAAGTGGGAAGCAGACATTGCCGAAACACAGGGAACTCCTGTGAATTTCCCCATGATTGGCGATGCAGACAAGAACGTGTCGAACTTGTACGACATGATCCACCCAAATGCCAGCGACACCATGACTGTTCGCTCCGTGTTCATCATCGGGCCAGACAAAAAGGTGAAATTGAGTATTACTTACCCCGCATCGACAGGCCGTAACTTCGATGAAATTCTTCGCGTTATCGACTCGTTGCAACTCACTGCAAAGTTCAAAGTTGCAACACCAGCGAACTGGACCGACGGTGGCGATGTCATCATTGGCGCTGCTGTGTCAGACGATGAGGCCAAGACTCTCTTCCCACAAGGTTGGAAGACAGTAAAGCCATACCTTCGCGTGTTGCCACAACCTAAATAACCTGCATTTTTATTGACTTTTAGTGCTGTCGGAGTT
>JBIIJW010000159.1:0-4000 GCA_044233525.1 Ilumatobacteraceae bacterium
CACTACATCAATATTGACTTCTGTGCGTTTGCCGGAATAGTTGATGCCGTTGGCGGGGTACGGGTGCCGTTCACATTCAAGGCTCAAGACAAACGAACAGGCTTCAAAGTTTTGCGCGCACGCGTGTGTTACACCTTCCAAGGTGACCACGCACTTGCCTATATGCGGTCTCGTCACTACAAATGGTTCGACCCCAAAACAATGAAGTGGACATCAGACGGCTCCTCAGATTGGGGCCGCATTAGCCGCCAGCAAGACTTCATGAAGCGCGTGATACGCAAGTCATTAGATAAAGCAAGATCGAATCCCCGAGTTGCATCGGGAATCCTGAATGCGGCTTTGAAAAACATCATCACCGACGACAAGTTGTCACCATTAACAGTTCTCCAACTCGGTCAAGCGATGAAGAGTTTCAATACAGACACCATGGGTAGCTACACCATGCCGGGAACCGGCCAGATGGTGGACGACATGGCCGTCATCATTCCCGATCTTGAGAGCGCCACATCACAAAAGATTCTTTCGGTTTTTCAAGGCAAGGCAAGTTTGAAGACAACAATTCCTGGGGCTGCACCAGCAGAAACCGCAACAGCCACAGCAACAACTCTCGCTGCTCTGGCAACAACAACCACCATCAAAAAATCAACAACGACAACAACCACCACTGTCAAACCAACGCCTACAAACCCACCGGGGACAGCAGCAACCGCACGACCTGCACAGACCAGCCCCACAACAACTGTTCCAAAAGTTGCTATTGAACAGAATGCGCGGGGAATCGTTCCGCCAAACGATCCAAACTGTCAGTACTAGATGGTTTAGGCAATTGGCTCAAGTGCTCGAGCCAGAACTTCAGGAATCTCACTAGGCCCACCAACAAGAGATAGGCGGGCACCAACACGGGCTGCAAATGCCTTTGCTTCGTCATGATCATCTTCTGGTGCAATGACAATCAGTTCGTCCATGCCAACCGCAGCGGTCTCTGCACTTCCTTCAACAGTTGCACGACAGTCCGATAGCAAGATGACAACTTTTCGTCCTGCACGAGAACGAGACAGTTGTTGGCGTGCAGCTAGTAATGCACCAGCTAAATCAGTTGTTCCGTACCCTCGCAAGGTCAACACATCGTTGATCACGCGATCGCTTGACTTTGGAACATCTTGGCTTTTTGTAACAACCACGTCTTTTCCGAATGCAATCACGCTGTAATCGTCTGGACTTCTACTTGCAATTGCGGCAGTTGCAACTGCATTAGTGGCAAGCGGTTGACCGCCCATTGAACCGCTTCGGTCTAATAACAGACAAAAGGCTGTCCCTGGTTTCTGCCAACCGCGCAGACGTAAACGCTCCGGATCAATTGCGTGTCCGCGCCGCGACTCAGTGATGGCTTCCAAACTTGCATCGATGTCAATGTCTCCGCCATCGGGTCGATACGGCTGTTCGACCATCTTTCCAATTCCTCTTGGTCGGGCGCGTCCGCGATTCCCAAGTTCCAACATCAATCGACCTGCGAGCCGTCTCGCAAGTTCGCGAAGCTTCGGGTCTGTTGCCCCAGTGAGATCTGCAAGTAACCCGAGTGTTTCATCCGGACTGTTTTGCATAGCTTCATCAAGAGCGGCTTCGTCTAGTTCACCAACTTCTGGCGAGATTTGTTCGAAGTTGTCATTACGCGACAAATCGCGACGGGATGTTGTTCGCTTCCCTGCTTCGGCTACTGCTTGGTCGGCAGCCTCGCCTTCCTTTGTTACGGGGAGGTCGTGCCCCGGTTCATCGGGGCTCCAGCTTTTCCCTCGCCGCCCTCGCCTTCCACTCTGCCGAAGACGTCTTGCCAAATCTCTGTGACAATCTCTTCGGGAGTGCGCACACTGCCTTCGCGAACCCGCACTCGGCCAGACAACGCAACTAATGCCGAATCAACCCCAACACTTGGATTGTTAATTGTTGATTCGCGAAGTGATGCGAGGGAGACAGCAACCTTGGCAAAGTCAACTGCACCGCGAACCGAAGAACCCACACGCAAATCTGAATGTGAACGCGTACGGCGCACAACCGACACCGCCTTGTTCAACCAGTCGTCTGACACATCGGCACCATCAAGATTGCGTCGCACGATGGCCGCTTCTTCCTCTGCAGATTGATACGACATCGACACACGACACACGCGGTCGTAGACAGCACCAGAGATTCGCGCTGTACCAACCGCATCAAACGGATTCATTGCGGCCACTAAACGAAAACCAGATGATGCAGCGATTCGTCCAAGTCTCGGAACATTGAGTTCGCCTTCACTCATCACGGTGATGAGAACGTTGAGGGTTTCCTCGGGGATGCGGTTGATCTCTTCCACGTAAAGAAGCGAACCGTCACGCAGTGCGTTCACCAATGGTCCGTCCACAAACACTGATGGGTCGTATCCCTCGTTCAACACACGTGCAGGATCGAAATGCCCCACCAGACGAGCTGGGGTGAGTTCAGCATTGCCTTCAACAAATTCAAAGCCAATCCCTAATCCTTGTGCCACGGCACGCAACAACGTTGACTTGCCAGTACCTGGAGGGCCTTCTAACAGCACGTGGCGATCTGCTGCGAGTGCTGCGAGGACAAGTTCAAGTTCGCGCTGACGACCAACAACCTGCGTTGTCAGTGTGTGGCGCAGAGATGACGGATTAGTCATTAACGATGACGCCGCGAATGTTTAGTCCATCACGCATGGCCTGATAACCGTCGTTGATTTCATCCAATGTGTATCGACGAGTAATTAGTTCGTCCAACTTCAAATCACCAACGCGATACATATCCAACAACTTTGGAATGTCTGCGCGTGGGTTCAAACTTCCGAAGATGGTTCCCTTCACTTCCTTATTCCACATTGCAAGTTGAAACAGGTTGATGTCTGCAGATGTCTCGGTCATTGGTGAAATTGCAGTGACAACACATGTGCCGCCCTTGCCCACCATGGCCATTCCCTCGCCCATCATGTCTCCATGCAGAACTCCCGGGGTCATAATGACACGATCGGCCATCTCGCCCCATGTGAGTTCATTGATGTGTGGAATTGCTTCAGCCATTGAGGAGAAGGTGTGTGTTGCACCCATTTCCATTGCCTTTTCGCGCTTGAACTCGATTGGGTCAATGGCAATGATTCGCTTTGCTCCAGCCATGCGAGCGCCCTGAACAGCGTTAATGCCGATGCCGCCAATACCAACGACAACAACGGTGTCTCCTGGCTGTGTGTCGGCGCGGTTTGTTGCAGATCCCCAACCAGTAGCAACTCCGCAAGACACCAATGCAACACAGTCGAGAGGAAGATCCTTTTCCACTTTGATGAGTGATGCTTCGGCAACTGTGGCGTACTCAGAGAATGTTCCAAGCTTCGCCATCAACTTCACAGGGCGACCATCTTTTACGTGATGACGATGCGTGCCATCAGTGATCATGCCGCCAGTGAGAGTTCCTGCGCCCAAATTGCACAAGTTCTGTCGACCAGTGGAGCAGTAACGGCAACGCCCACACGACGGGACGAAACTTGCCGACACATGGTCTCCTGGCTGCAGAGACGTGACACCGGGGCCACACTTCACCACAACACCAGCGCCTTCGTGGCCACCAATGAATGGAAAGAAATCGTCAACACCCATCATGGCCAGCAATTCTTTGGGTGGAACCATGTCGCCGGTGACGAAGTGTTCGTCGGAGTGGCACATTCCTGCCACTTTCCAATTCACCAGTACTTCGTTGGCCTTTGGTTCATCGACCTCAATCTCTTCCACAACCCATGGTTGATCGAGCCCGTAAAGAACAGCTGCACGTGATTTCATTTCTTTCCCCTTTGAGAAATTTCGTGTTGTGAGTTGTGATTATTCGTACACCAATACGCCACGAATGTTCTTGCCATCGCGCATGTCTTGGTATCCGTCGTTGATTCCTTCAAGCGGGTATGTCTTTGTGACAAGCCCGTCCAAATCAAGTTGACCTTCGCGGTACAAACCAAGAAGTTTTG